>CAZZYB010000381.1:0-3385 GCA_964658125.1 uncultured Acetobacteraceae bacterium
GTGAGTTGTGAGTTGTGAGTTAGGCGCTTCAGTATTTGGCGGGTGGAGTTACGGGGTAGTCTTCGCCGAACTTGTTTTTGTGGTGGGTGAGCGGGCCGGGTGCGGGGGTTAGATCGATTGTGCCGAGGGTTGCGCCTTGCGGGGTGACCTGGATGATGCGGTCGGTGGGGGATGGGCTTGCGGGGTCTCCGCTTTGGAACTGTTCGCTCCATAGGTGGACGTGGTATTTGCCGGGGGGAACGTCGTGGATGGTTACTGAGCCGTCGCCGGTGGACTGGGCAAAGTATGGGGAGCTGAGGGAGAGGACTATGGCTCCCATTTCGGGGTGGATGTTGCAGAAGATGTAGGAGACGCCTTCGCGGTCGAAGCGCACGGCGCGGTGAGTGCCGGATTCGTAGAGGCCGAGGTCGAAGCGCTTGCCGTTGAAAAGTGAGAAGACGTTGTGGAAGAAGGGGTCCTGGTTGGGGAAGTCGACGCTGCTGCCGGCGGGGACTACGAGCAGATGCGGGGTAAACATCTTGTCTTTCTGGACGAGGCGGTAGGGGGTCTTCGGCGGGGACGGCGGGCGTGTGGCCGCTGAGTCGTCGACGGGCGTGAGCCACAGGACGATGTCGTTGAGGGGCTGATGGCGCGGGGATTTTCGGGCCGGGGCGGTGAACGTGGCCGTGACGTCGCCGCTCTGCGCGAAGGTGCTGGGCGCGCAGAGGAGGAGCGCGATGGAAAGTGCGAGCTTGAGACGCTGGTTCACCAGGTGAGTTGGCTCCTTAGAAGCGCAGACCGAGGGAGAGGGTAAAGATGTTGGCGGTATTGCCCTGTCCGGCGATGGGCCAGGTCCAGATGCGGCGGTACTCGGGCGAGAAAATGAGGTAGGTTTTGGGGGTGAAGATGAGGTTGAAGGTGGTCATGCGGTTGCGCGCGCGGAGAAGGGTGTTCCCTGCCCCGGCCGGCAGGATGATGGAGTGGAAGTCTCGGGCGAAACCGTCGTCGAGGCCGATGGCGGCGTTGGCGTCCAGGGTGCGGGTGAGGTGGAAGCGGGCCTGGGTCCAGCCACCGGCGGCGTTGAGGAGGCGGAACGTGGAGGCGCCGGTGCGCGGGTCGGTTCCGGGGACGATGTCCTTGTAGACTCCGCCGCCCAGGCCACCGATGGAGCGGCCGCGGTAGGCTTCGCCGAGTAGTTCGAAGACGGGGCCGATGGGGAGACGCCAGTCGGCGGTGATGGCCCACGAGTCGCCGCTGCGGTTGGTGTAGCTTTGGCGGCTGTAGTAGCCGCCGAGGCCGATCTGGAGGCCTTCGGCTTTGTTGTCGCGGTTGAAGGACACGCGGGTTTCGTAGGCGGGCTGGGCGGAGCGTTCGCCGATAGAGGATGAGCGGAAGAGCGAGTCGGTGTTGTAGCCGGCCGGGGGTGGATCCCAGAGTCCGGCTTGCCAGGAGAGGTGGGGGGAGGTGGCGGGGCCGAAGCGATGGGTGTAGCTGAGTTGGGGGGACCATGTCCAGAGGTTGCCGGCCCAGGCCAGTGAGGGCTCGGCTACGTTGGCGTAGGAGGCGGGGGTGAGGGGGGAGATGAGGGGCTCGACCATGCCGACCTCCAGGATGTCGCGGTCCCAGATGAGGCGGGCGGCGGCGGTGCGCATGCGGACGATTCCGCCGTCGGTGCCGTAGTTGCTGTAGGGGATGCCGCCGTAGAAGTCCATGCTGACTTCAGCGTTGCTTTGGGCGCCGAAGAGTTTGGGGCCGGTGGCCTGGATGCCGAGGATGGTCTGACGGATGCTGGCGCCGGTGGTCAGCGAGCTGATGCCGGGAGTGTTCGGAACCGCTATCGAGGGGAGATCGAGGTTGTCTATGGCGCCGCTGTTGATGAAGGAGTTGAAGAGGACCAGGCCGGTGAGGCGGACGGGATATTTCGAGACGCTTTCGACCTTGATCTGGTCGTGCTGTTTGACCTCCGCTTGCAGTATGTCTACTTTTTCAGCGGTGTCCTGCGG
The DNA here is from genome assembly GCA_964658125.1 of uncultured Acetobacteraceae bacterium. GTDB lineage: Bacteria > Acidobacteriota > Terriglobia > Terriglobales > Acidobacteriaceae > Granulicella. Next base: position 1,983 of record CAZZYB010000381.1, read on the forward strand.
GGTGGGTGGGGCGGCGGCGACGATGGGGGCCGGGGTGGCGGCTGGAAGCTGGGCGCGGAGGGCGTTTAGCTCGTCTTGCAGGCGCTGGATTTCGCGCTGCGATTCCTGCAGGCGGTCCTGCGCGGCGGTAAGGTCGGTGGAGAGTTTCTGCAGCTTGTCCTGCATTTCGGCAGGGGAGATGGTGGTGTTTTGCGCGACCACGGATGCGCTGGTGACGAGCAGGAAGGTGCAGAGCAGACGCAGACCGGTGGATGTCATATCAACGTCTCCGCGGGTTGGTGCTCGGTTCCCGTCTGGGTTGAAGTGTCAGGTGCGAGAGCACTCTTTGGCAAGACGATGGAGAAGAGCGTGAGGTTGTCGGCTGTGCGGCCGTAGTGGATGTAGCCGCCGTGCTCGGAGGCTACCTGCTCGGCGAGGGTGAGGCCGAGGCCGATGCCGCTTTCTTTGCCGGCGCTGACGAAGGGCAGGAACATGGTGCGGCGGACGGACTCGGAGACACCGGGGCCGGTGTCGGAGACGTGGATGCGGATGAAGCTTTCGTCTTCGGCGAGGGTGAGCGTAACGGCGGCGGGGGGCGTGCCGCGGCGGGCGGCTTCGCAGCCGTTGAGCAGGAGGTTGTAGACGGCGCGGCCTAGCTTGTTGGCATCGACGTAGGCGACCAGGGAGGACAGGCCGTGGAGGGAGATTTTGACGTCGCGAACGGCGGGGTGGGCGCGCAGCATGCCGAGGGATCGCTGCATGATAAGGGCGATGGATTCGAACTCGGGGTGTAGGGCGCGGCCGGTCTGGGTGAAGAGCAGGAGCGAGTCGAGGAGTTCGGTCATGCCGAGGACGGCGGAGCGGACTTCGGCGAAGAGTTCTTCGCGTTCGGACTGGGGGAGCTTTTCGTCGCTCATGAACTCGGCGTTGGCGTACATGGCGGAGAGGTAGTGGCGTAGGTCGTGGGAGATGGAGCTGGCCATGCGGCCGATGGTGGCGAGACGCTCGCTGGTGAGGAGGTCTTTCTGGGTGCGCTGGAGCTCGACGCGCATGCGCTCGAAGGCGCGGGAGAGTTCGCGGACTTCTTCGGCTCCGGCGTCCGACAGCCGGTAGGTGTAGTCGCCTTCGCCGAGAGCGCGCGCGCCTTCGACGAGGCCGGCGAGGGGGCGGGTGATGGAGCGCGAGATAGATTGCAGGATCGCGGCACCGGCGGCGAGGGCGAGCAGGCCGAGGAAGAGGACCCATTGATTGACGCGGCGGGCAAGGGCCTGGCCCTTCTGGAAGGATTTGAGGACGACTAGCTGAGGCGCTCCAGTGGTGCCGGAGTCGGGTTTTGCGAGAGCTACGGCGGTGCCGAGATACTTTTGTTTGCCGAGCTTCACGGCACGGTCTTCAGAGGAGTAGGCGAGCTGGCCGAATTCGGT
>CAZZYB010000381.1:3395-4548 GCA_964658125.1 uncultured Acetobacteraceae bacterium
CCACGCCGAGGGTTGGGACGAACTCACCGGCGTCGAGCTGGCCGAATTCGGTGCGGAGATTCTCTTGAAGTTGCGGTGAGAGCGTGGTGGCGACGATGGCGCCGTTGGCGGAGAAGGCGACTTCGGCTTCGGCTGCCTGGCTTACTTCGCGGGCCACTGTCTCGTCGATGGCGTAGCCGACGGCGAGGAACCCGAGAGGAGTTCCGTTGCGGGCGGGCCCGAAGATGAGAGGTTGGGTTGCGACCTCGTAGAGGCGACCGCTGAGCGCGAGGTAGAAGGGTTCAGCGGCGTCCTGAAGGTGCGGCTGAGTGAGGCTCTCCATCGCGGAAGGGCTTACCGGGGCGCCGTTGGCGTAGACGGCGATGAGCTTGCCGTCGGTGGCGAAGAGGGCGAAGATGTCGCTCTTGCTGGTCTTCCAGAAGGCGGCGCCGGCGTCCTCGATGGTGCCGGTGTCGTTGGAGGTCATGAGCGCTTTGAGGGTGGGCAGCGCGGCGAGCAGCGCGGCTTCGCGGCGGAGCATTTCGCTGCGCTGGTGCTGGAGATTTTGATAGGTGGTGACGGAGTGGCGGAGGTCGGAGGTGAGGTCGGTCTGGGTCTGCTGCTGAACGATGACGCGCAGGATGAGGAGGCTGATGACCGTCCAGCCAAACGAGACGAAGAGCAGCGGAACGAGCAGCGTCGTTCGCATGCGAAAACGGTCGAGGATGGTTTTTCCCGGCATGGACGTGGTGGCCTATTGTCCGCTGACGAACTTGTAACCGATGCCGTGCATGGTGCGAAAAAAATGGGGATGGGCAGGGTCGGCTTCGAGCTTCTGGCGGAGCTTCATCACCTGGTTGTCGACGGTGCGGGTGGTGGGGTAGGAGTGGTAGCCCCAGACGTCGGTGAGGAGCTTTTCGCGGGTGATGACGCGCTCGGCGTGGTCGAGGAAATATTTGAGGAGCTTCAGTTCGTGAGCGGTCATGACGACGGGCTGGCCGTCTTTGACGACTTCCATCTTGGCGAAGTCGGCGGTGACGTTGCCGAAGCTGAGTATGTCGGAGCGCTCGCTGCGATTCACGCGGCGGACGGCTGCCTGAAGGCGGGCGAGGAGTTCGCGGGGGCTGAAGGGTTTGGTGACGTAGTCGTCGGCACCTAGTTCGAGGAGGAGGAC
>CAZZYB010000382.1:0-4521 GCA_964658125.1 uncultured Acetobacteraceae bacterium
TTTGGTTCGCGAACCATGCCCCTCAAGGTAAGCCCCACGATCGCGGCCCTGAAAATCTCTCTTCTACCGGACTCCGTCAGCCAGGAAGTTAACGTTGCACCGAACGAAGATCTTTCGACCGACGCTGCATCGAACCGCGACACCGTCTCGATCTCCGCCTCCGAGCTTCGCAAGCTTCCCGTCTTCGATCAGGACCCCATTGCCGCGCTCTCCCCGTTCCTGGACGCCGCTTCCGGCTCTTCGGGCGGCGCGACCATCATCGTCGACGGCGTCGAGATGAAGTCCTCCGGCGTCTCCGCCTCCGCCATCCAGGAGGTCCGCATCAACAATGATCCTTACTCCGCCGAGTTCAACCGCCCGGGCCGCGGCCGCATCGAAATCATTACAAAGCCCGGCTCTCCGCAGTTTCATGGCGAAGCCAACTTCACATTCCGAGACGCCATTTTCAACGCCAAAAACTACTTCGCTCCCGTCCGCCCGCCGGAAGCGCGCCGCATTTACGAAGGCCACCTTTCTGGCCCCGTCGGCCACGGCGGACACAGCAGCTTCGTCACCTCGGGTTCCCGCCGCGAGCAGGACACCGCCGCCACGGTCAACGCCGTCGGCCCCTCCGGGCGCATCGTTCAGAACGTCCTTACGCCCCGTCGTGAGCAGCAGTACAATCTACGATTCACGCACGACTTTTCCGCGAACCATCGCCTCTCCGTCGGCTACAACTTCGAAAATTCGTCGCGCCAGAACGGCGGCGTCGGCGGCATTGTTCTCCCCGAGGCCGGCTACAACTCGAGTGGACGCGAAGACGATGCCATTTTCAACGACCGCATCATCATCACCCCCAACCTCATCAACCAGCTCCAGGTAGCGCTCGAGCGAGATGAGGACACCACCACAAGCGTCACCAACGCACAGTCCATCCAGGTCAACGGCTCATTCATCGGCGGCGGTGCGCAGATGGACGAAGAACGTTCCGAGAACACTATCCACGTCACGGAAATCGTTACCTGGAGTCACAACCAGCACTACATCCGTTTCGGCGTCCAGCTTCCGCAGTTCAGCCGCCGTGCCACGGACGACCGCAACGACCGCCTCGGCACCTTCAAGTTTGCTTCGCTCGCAAACTACGCCAGCAGCACACCGTACGTCTTCACGTCCCAGCAAGGCGCCGGCCGCGGCATTTACTGGATCAACGAATTCGGTTCCTTCTTCCAGGACCAGATCAAAGTTTCCCCGCGCCTGCAGCTTACCCTCGGCCTCCGCTATGACTGGCAGACATTCCTCCCCGACAACAACAACCTCGGTCCGCGCGTATCGCTCGCCTACGCCCCGGGCAAGGGAAAGACGATCCTGCGCGTCGGCGCCGGAGTCTTCTACGACCGTACCGGAGGCGACTTCCCCACCACCGTCAAGATCCACGACGGCATCGCCCTCCACTCCATTCAACTCGATAATCCGACTTACCCTCTCCCGCCCAACACCAACTTCGCCGCCATCCCCACCAACATCGTCCGCTTCGATCCCCATGTCCGCGCGCCTTACGCGTTCCAATACAGCTTCGGCTTCGAACGCCAGCTCCCCGGCAAATCCACCATCACCGCCGGCTACCGTGGACAGGTCCAGGTTGGCAGCTTCCGTTCCCGCGACGCCAACGCCCCTATCCTCCCGCCCAACCCGAGCCTCAGCGCCGTCTATGCGCGTCCAAATGCCTCGTTGGGCCAGGTCCAGATGATCGAGTCCGAAGGCCGCAATATCCTGAACGCGCTGGACGTCTCCTTCCGCGGCAAAGTCAGCCGTTGGTTCTCCGGCCAGGCCCAGTACACGCTCTCGCGTTTCGACACCAATACAACGGGCATCAACGGCTTCCCGCCTGACCAGTACAATCCCAGCGACAATTGGGGCCGCTCCGACCAGGATCGTCTCCATCGCCTCATCGTTCTCGGCAACATCAATCCCGACCACTGGCTCTCGCTCGGCATTGCCGCCAACCTCACGTCGGGCGCGCCCTACAACGAAACCACGGGCACAGACGACTTCCACACCGGCATCGCCAACGCCCGGCCCGCTGGCGTACCCCGCAACTCGCTTCAGGGTGGAGGCCTCGCCACACTCGACCTCCTCTACGATCGTGAGTTCACTCTAACCAAAGACAAGGGCGACAACGCCAAGGTGCTCTCGGCAGGCATATCCGCTTTCAACGTCCTCAACCACACCAACTACGCAAGCTACATCGGCAACCTCACCTCGTCGCTCTTCCGGCAACCCACCGCCGCCAATCCCGGACGGCAGATTCAGATGGCTCTCGGGTTTCGTTTCTAATCACTTCATGCGTATGCATTGGACGAGCGAGTGAAGCTTCGCAGAGTGAAAGTCAGCATGAGGATCACCCCCGGCCGCCGGTCTGAAGTGGTATAGCTTTGTTCAGCGGCCCGCTGTGCCCCGAGTTGTCTTACCTTCGATCTGTCAGGAGACCGATGTCAACGCGCCGAAAACTTCTTCTCGACGGCCTGTGCGTTACCGCTGTGCGGGCCGCTCTGATGGCCTTCCCGACTATCGGTTGCATGCGTGGTGTTCGCGGCAGTGCGCCGCCGCTCTTACCTGCCGACAGTCGCATCACGGGGGGAGGTTCCCTCAAGGCTCACGCGGCCCGGCATCAGTTGTTTGCGGGAGCCGCTGTGAATGTAAAACTGCTCGAGACCGGCCCCGCTTATCGCCTCGTATTGAGCGAGCAATACAACATGCTGGTGGCCGAGAACGAAATGAAGTGGAGCGCCTTGCGTCCGTCGCCAGACCAGTTTTCCTTCACCCAGGCTGACTCCCTGATGGCCTTTGCGCGGCAACACAAGATGAAGGTTCGCGGACATAACCTGCTCTGGCATGAAGCGCTGCCTGCCTGGTTTGCCGGCACGGTGACGAAGCAGAATGCGCGTCAATTCCTGGTCGATCACATCATGACCGTCGGCCAGCGATACCAGGGAAGGATCCACTCTTGGGACGTAGTCAACGAAGCCGTGTGGCCTAAGGATGGCCGTTCCGATGGCCTGCGCAATTCACCGTGGATACAGTTCCTTGGCCCTGAGTATCTTGACATCGCCTTTCGCACCGCGCGCCGGGCAGATCCTCACGCGCTTCTCACCTACAACGAGTACGGCGTGGAGTATGACACCGGCGAAGAGGATGCCAAGCGGGCCGCCACGCTTCAACTGCTCCGTCGATTGAAAGCAGCCAACGTGCCGTTGGACGCCGTCGGCATTCAATCGCACATCAAGGCAGCATCGCCGCACACCATCGGCAAAGGTTTGCGCGAGTTCATGGCAAGCATCCGCCAGATGGGCTTGGAAATTTTCATCACCGAACTGGACGTCAATGAGGATGACATCCCGGACGATGACGTGGCGCAGCGCGACAAGATCATCGCGGCCACGTACCGCGACTACCTAAGCGTGGTGCTTGCCGAGCCTGCCGTAAAGGCAGTGTTGACGTGGGGCGTGGCCGACAACCACACCTGGCTCAACAACGGCCCCGCGCACAATAACAAGCGTCCAAACCGCCCCCAAAGACCTTTGCCTTTCGATCGCGACTACCGCCCCAAGGAAGCCTTCTTTGCCATGCGCGATTGTTTCGACAAACGCACGTAAACCGCCGCCTCGTTCCTATGCCTTCGAGGTCGCTTTCGCGTGTGCTGGTCATTTTCTCAAAAAGCTGAAAGCAACTTGCCGTCGCCTCTGTATTGTGGGACACTCGGTGCACTCTTCTTATCCCCTGGGTCCGACTATGCAGAGATTCTTCCGTCGAGCACCCGCTCGTCATCCCCAACCCGAGCCCGTGCCAATTCAAGAAGCAAAGGCCCCCGACGATATCTTCGCCGGCCTGCCCAGCGGCGGCTACACCTGGATCGCCGCCCTTGGAGTAACAGCCGCACTCGCCGCCGCCGGCTTTATTGCCAAACTATCCTTTCAGGAATCCCTTGGTGTTGCACTAGGCAACTGGAATGCCGTCGACCTCAGTATCTTTGCCGGCAACTGGGCCTTCGACACCCTCAAAATTACTCTCCGCTCATTCTTCGTTCATCCGCTGCGCTTCGGCCTGCCCATCGTCCTGTATCTGCTTCCCAGCCTGTTCTCCTTCTCTCGACCCTCATCGGATGAACGCGGTCAACTGGCCAAGCAGGTCAGCATCGTCTTCGCCACCGCCGGTTTGCTCTTTGTTCTCCTCTGGGGCGAGCTGCCCACGCTGTCCTTCCACGACTGGCTCAATCGGCCTATCAGTCAATCCATCTACGACCAGGACACTGGTTTACTGGGCAGCCGCGAGTCCTCTCTGCGCTCAACGCTACTCGTCTCCAAGATGGAGGGGATCGCCTTCCAGGGTTCCATCTGCGAGCGCCCGGCGCTGCAGCTTCCCGACAATCTAAGGTCCCTCGTCACCGGGCAGTCTCCCGTGAGCGACGCCCGCAACAATCTTGAAATCCTCTACTCCACCTGTGTCGTCATCTGTCTCGCGGCGCTTCTCACAGCCTACTTCGAG
>CAZZYB010000383.1:0-4513 GCA_964658125.1 uncultured Acetobacteraceae bacterium
GCATCACCCCCATCCTCACCCACCCCGAACGCAACCCCACCCTCCAGAAGGACCCCGCCCGCCTGGCCGACTGGCTCCGCACCGGCATGTTAGTCCAGGTCACGGCAGGCTCTCTCCTCGGCGACATGGGCAGGACAGCCGAAAAGATGAGCGACCAGCTCCTCACCGACCGCTGGGTCCACATCCTCGCTACCGACGCCCACAACACCACCACGCGCCCGCCAAAAATGCGCGCCGCCCGCCACCTCGTAGCCAAACGCTACGGCCAGAACTACGCCAACCTCCTCTGCACAGAAAACCCCGAAAACATCTTCAACGGCCTCCCGCTAGGCCCCCAGGAAGAACCCCGCCACCTCTTCGAAGAATCCGAAGATCCCGACGCAGAAAAGCGCTGGTGGAAACGCCTACTCCGCCGCTAGGCTTCAGCGCCAATGGAAATGCCTACCCGGTCTCTAGGTTTCAGCGCCAACGGCGCGCCCTATCCCAGCCCAGGGCAACGCCCTGGGTTAGCATCCCGCCAATAATCTGAGGACTGAAGGTCCGATCCATAACTCTAGTTACTGGATAATGCCTTGAGGCTAACCAAAGCTCACTCCAGACCTGAAATATTCCAACCAACGTCAAACGGTACAAAATCAGACCGTTTTGTTCTTGGTATGTCAGCCTCAGCCCGCAAGAAGACCAACCCAGGCATTTGAAATCGCGGTTCAGGAATTAAAGCGAAATGCGTCTCGATCTTATAAGGCGCTGGATAATCAGCAATCACTTCCGTCGCAGCGCATTCGACATACTCTCTGTCATCGTCGGTCGGTTCAACAAAGAAATATGCGTAGATGTGAATCCACTCTCCCGCGATCTCAGCACGTACACAAGCGAGGTTTGACGTGACATTAGCCCAGAGCCCACGCTGGACAGACAACCTCAGTTCCGCGAGCTTCTGTCCTTCGGTTGACATCTAAAGTCCCAAGCCGCCGTCGACAGCCAAAAGTTGTCCCGTAATGAAGTGCGGCCCAGTAGCAAAAAACAAAACTGCCGCCGCGACATCCTCCGCGCTCCCATTCCTCTGCATCGGCGTCTTGTGCGCGAAGTGTTCATAGGCCGCATTCACCTCGCCCTGCACAATCATCCCCGGCGCCACACAGTTCACGCTGATCTCCGGAGCCCACGCCTTCGCCATCGTCTGCGATAGCATATGCAGCGCCGCCTTCGACGTGCAGTAATGCGCATGAGTAGCCCACGGATGCACCCCGCCCAGCGACCCAATATTCACAATCCGCCCCCGAGCCTCTTTCAGCGCCCCATGCACCGCCTTCGCCACCAGAAACGGCCCGCGAGTATTCGTCTCGAACATCGCATCCCACTGCCCCACAGAAATCCTTTCCAGCGCTTCCGTCTCAAAAACGCCGGCATTATTCACCAGCAGATCGAGGCCCCCAAACTCCCCCAGCACTTCAGCGGCAGCCTCACCCACACTCACTTCATCGCGCACATTGCAGAACACCGCCATCGCGCCCACACCCAGCGCTTCAAGCTCCGCCACGGTCCGTTCACCCTCCGCAGGCGACCCGCGAAAAGTGATCGCCACATCCGCCCCAGCCTGCGCCAGCGCCAGCGCCAGCGCCCGCCCAATGCGCTTCGCCCCACCCGTCACCAGAGCCCGTTTCCCGCGCAGCGGATTCGCTTCCAGACTCACTGCGGCGAGCTCCCCGGAGCCGGCGTCAGCGGCGCCGGTGGAGCATTTGGCCCCGTCGTCGGAGCCTTGTGCTTTGTCGGTTTCGCTACCGGCGGAGGCTCCTGCACACCCGCCGGCCGCTGCGCTGCCTTGCCATCATTGTTCTCGTAAGTCGACACCTGCGCCCGCGGCTTCTCCATCTTCACCAGAACGTTCGTGTCTTCGTTCTTCACGTCGAACTCCGTCGCCCCCGTCGCAAAACCATCCGCAATCACCTGCACCTTCACGTGGCTGCCAATCTCGATGATGTCGATCTTGGCCTCGCCATCAGGGTTCGTCTTAACCTCCAGACTCCCCTGGTCCTTGCCATCTTTATAGGCGCGAAACACCACCGCCGCATTGCTGATCGGCTTGCCATTCGAAGCCTTCTCCACCGTCAAAACAATGTTCCCGGCAGGCTCCAGCTTCTTGTACTTCCGGCCATGCCGCTCCGTCTGCCCATAAACCGACCCAGCCAATAGCACCGTCCCCAAAACAACCGCCGCCCGAACTCGTACAAACGCAGAAATCATGGCCCGATTCTACCCTTTCGAGCCGTACATCCGCACCCTTAGCGTCCCTCAGCGTACTTCGCGTACTTTGCGTTTGCACTTGCACTTCCGATATGAGCGCAATTCACTCACATTTCACAACCCGCTCTTGACACGCTCCGCCCCGAAAGCCTACATTAGCACTCGGAACTAGAGAGTGCTAATGCACCTCAAACCCCAAAGGAGACGTACAAAACATGGCAACAGCTTCGTTTACACCGCTGCACGACCGCATCCTGGTTCGCCGAGTAGAAGAGGGCGAAAGCATCCGCGGCGGCATCATCATCCCCGATTCAGCCAAGGAAAAGCCCCAGCAGGGTGAAGTTATCTCCGTCGGCAAGGGCAAGTCCAACGACGAAGGCAAAGTATTCCCTCTCGACGTCAAGGCAGGCGACACCATCCTCTTCGGCAAGTACTCCGGCACCGAGATCAAGCTCGACGGCGAAGACTTCCTCATCATGCGCGAAGAAGAAGTCCTCGGCATCCTCAAGAAGTAAGCCGAGTCAGCCCCCGACTACGAACTAACAACTAAGAACTAACCACTGGAGTTTTACAAATGGCAAAGCAAATTCTGCATGGAGAAGATTCGCGTCAGGCGATCCTGCGTGGCGTCAACACCCTCGCCAACGCGGTGAAGGTGACACTCGGTCCCAAGGGCCGCAACGTCGTCATCGAAAAGAAGTTCGGCAGCCCCACCATCACCAAGGACGGCGTCACCGTAGCCAAGGAAATCGAGCTCTCTGACGGCCTCGAAAACATGGGCGCGCAGATGGTCAAGGAAGTCGCTTCCAAGACCTCGGACGTAGCCGGCGACGGTACGACGACCGCAACTGTGCTGGCACAAGCTATCTACCGCGAAGGCGTCAAGACAGTAGCCGCCGGCGCAAACCCAATGGCCCTCAAGCGCGGCATCGACAAGGCCGTTGAAGCTATCATCGGCAAGCGCAACGCGGACGGCGTAGTTGAAGGCGGCGCACTCTCCGGCCTCTCCAAGCCCGTCTCCGGCGACATGATCGCCCAGGTCGGCACCATCTCCGCCAACGCAGACTCGCAGATCGGCACCATCATCGCGGAAGCAATGAAGAAGGTCGGCAAGGACGGCGTCATCACCGTCGAAGAGTCGCGCACCATGGAAACCCAGCTCGACGTAGTCGAAGGCATGCAGTTCGACCGCGGCTACCTCTCGCCCTACTTCGTCACCGACGCAGAGCGCATGGAAGCAGCCCTCGAGAATCCCTACATCCTCATCTACGAGAAGAAAATCTCCTCGATGAAGGACCTCCTCCCGCTGCTCGAGCAGATCGCGCGCACAGCTAAGCCCCTCGTCATCATTGCCGAGGACGTAGACGGCGAAGCGCTCGCCACCCTGGTCGTCAACAAGCTCCGCGGCACGCTCAACGTAGCGGCAGTCAAGGCTCCCGGCTTCGGCGATCGCCGCAAGGCAATGCTCGAAGACATCGCTACTCTCACCGGCGGCAAGGCCATCACCGAAGACCTCGGCCTCAAGCTCGAGGGCGTCAAGATCGAAGACCTCGGCACCGCCAAGCGCATCACCATCGACAAGGACAACACCACCATCATCGACGGTGGCGGCGAAGACTCCAAGATCGCCGGCCGTGTCAAGGAAATCCGCAGCCAGGTCGAAAAGACCACCTCCGACTACGACCGCGAGAAGCTCCAGGAGCGCCTCGCCAAGCTGGTCGGTGGAGTCGCCGTCATCAAGGTCGGTGCAGCTACCGAAACCGAGATGAAGGAAAAGAAGGCTCGTGTCGAAGACGCGATGCACGCCACCCGCGCTGCTGTTGAAGAAGGCATCGTACCCGGCGGCGGCGTAGCGCTCATCCGCTGCACCCCGGCGGTCGACGCTCTCCTCAAAACCCTCGACGGCGACGAGAAGATCGGCGCCAACATCATCCGCCGCGCCATCGAAGAGCCGCTCCGCATGATCGTCCACAACGCGGGCGAAGAAGGCGCAGTCGTCATCGGCAAGATCAATGAATCCAAGGACACCAACTTCGGCTACAACGCCGGAACAGGCGTCTACGAGGACCTGGTCAAAGCCGGCGTCATCGACCCGACGAAGGTAACGCGCACTGCTCTGCAGAACGCCGCCTCCATCGCCGGCCTGATGCTAACCACCGAAGCCATGGTCGCCGAAATCCCCGAAAAGAAGGAAGTCGGCGGCGGTCACTCTCACGGTGGCGGCGGCGGTATGGACGGCATGTACTAAACCTCAGCGATTGCCACACGC
>CAZZYB010000384.1:0-4502 GCA_964658125.1 uncultured Acetobacteraceae bacterium
AATCACCTCTTCGTCGCCTTTGGAAAAACCCCACGGAATCGAGAGACTCGCGACCGACCCGCCGGGAAACATACGAAGCTCGTGCGTTGTAAGCATCGCGATACTGGCGCGGTAAACGTACTCCTCCCGATCGGAACCGCAGGGCAAACGCAGGTGCAGTTCCTGGTCGTCTTGCCATTGCTTCGTAAAGATCGCCAGGGCCTCGTCGAAGGGTCGTGAAACCGACGCGCGGGCGAGGAGCGCAGCCTCATCCGGCGCCGCGCCGAAGCCGATTGCGATCACACATTCACCCTCTTCCGCCGCCAGATCGAGTTCACCGCACAACGCCACCTTGCCTCCAGGTGCATCCGTGTAGAGCTTGGTCAAGCGGCAGTGTTTTCGGAGATCAGTAAGTGGATCGCTGCTGTCTGTATAACCGCAGGTCCGTTGCAGGAAGGGCCAATTACACGCTATTGCCAGGGCGATCGCATCGCGTTGCGCGAACAACATAGGTACGTCGAGAAAGTGTCCGGCCCACGCATCATTGGAGGCTCCTCGGTTATCAATCTGCGGCTCCACGAAGACATACAGCTGTAGGCTCCCCTCCCTGACAAGATTCTCCAACCGCGCGCGGATGAGGAGCGAACTCCGATCCGGGTCGCTGATAATCTCCTTGTGCAGGCGATATCGCCCGCGCTTGTCGACACTCGTCACACGGTATCCGGGAACCCCCGGCGCAAGCATCTCCACATGATGCTCCGCGTCAATCTCATCGTCCGAGAAGAACTCTTTCCCGTCCGCGATTAAGAAGCGAACGGAGCGGGTGTTTGCCTTGTCCACATCAGGGTAGTAAATCTCATCCACGCATCCGTGACTGAGCGTGTACCACACCTTGCCCGCGCACGATGCAGACGTTCCAACCCCTGTCTTCGCACCAGAGCTCCACCTGGATGCCGCGTGGCCCCGCGGCGCCTTCTCACCGGGATCTCTCGGCGTACTTTCATCGGCCCCTCGCTCATCTGCCATATCGATTGCGATGCCCTCCGTCCCGTTCGCGTTGGCACTGACGTGAGCTGCCTTGTCTTGAGTCGGCGGCAGGAGCGAACCGGATTTCACAGCGAGCCATCATGGGCGCACCGACATTGCGTGCCGGAAAACGTTGCCAGGATCGTAGCGGCGCTTCACCTGTTGCAGAAATTTATAGTTCTCTTCTCCGTGATAAAGCTGTGGCCAAAAGTCATATCTCAACATATCCACGTCGGGATAGTTCATATAACAACCCTCGTACTGCTCGTTCCAGAACGGCGTTCCCAAATGCGCAGGATCGGCATCCGGCCCCGAATAGAGCTCCTCATAAAAACGATTGATCCAGGAGCATTGCGCATCATCTCGTTCAACACCGTTCCAATACGTCAAAGGCTGCAACTTCAAAACCGACTCGCGTTGCGAGATCGCCGTCGATGCGGCCATCGCTGGCTTGTTCACAGCCCCGCCATACGAGTGAATCTCAAACGCCGTCTCCTCAAAGTTCACACCTTCTGCGTCGGTGCTCAGGTACTTGTAGATCGTGTGCAACTCTGGTGCCGTGAAGCCCCGCCTCATGTAAGCAGATTTGTACTTCCCACGCCGGTAGAGCGGTTCCCCCGCCGCCGCCCCGAGAGCTTCCATCCATCCGTACTGCTCAATGGGCGGGACTGCACCTTGCGGGGTCCATCGGGAAAAAATCTCCAGGAACTCCTCCAGCACGTGAAGTTCCCGGCCCGTGCCATCCTCGTCGAAGAGCCGCACCGTCAGACTGAACTCCCCCGTGGAACGATGAGTCAGCGGCATGACGGCGGACATGCCCCAGGTGTCGGGCTGCTGTCCTCGAACCTCCCAATACTTCCCGAACGTACTGACCAGTTCACCCAGCTTCTCTTCGGTAAATCGCTTCCAGTCAAAAGCAAATTCCGCTTGTGCAACCTGCATCGGCGCGTTGGGAAGCTCGGCGAATTCGAAGTCTGTGATGATGCCAAAGTTCCCTGCACCCGCACCACGACACGCGCGAAATAGTTCCGGGTGATGGTCTGCCGAAGCGCGAATCGGCACCACCACGCCATCCTTGTCAACCGTTAGTACATGCACCGCGGTCAACAAATCGCTGGTCAGTCCGTGCCTGCGGGACAGAGGACCGTACCCTCCTCCGCTGATGTGCCCCCCCGCACCCACCGTTCCACAAACGCCCCCAGGCAGCGTCACTCCAAATTGCTTATACAAGCCCTCATAGCAATTCCACAGTTGAGTTCCCGCACCGATGTGAAACGCTCCGCTGGACGCGTCCCGTCGAACCTCCGAAAGTGCGCCGACATCGAGGATCGCTCCTCCAGGATTATTCGCTACGAAGTCTTCATAGCAGTGTCCGCCACTCCGCACGGTGGGACGCAAGCCTGCGGTTAACACTTCCTGCAGAGCGCTGGCCGCATCCTCCGCATTCGCACAGATCAGAACTCGATCTGCGGCGTCGGCCTCGCTGGCCGGCCATCGAAGGTTGTGTCCGGACCGAACTCCCCGGTATCGCTCATCCTGTCTGGTGATGTTGATCGCCATGCAGCTCCACAAGAATTCTGCGTTCGCACATACACAGCCCGCGAATGGAGGCAGCGCAAGGCGGGCAGGCGTTCTCCCGGTAGCTAGGATGAATTTGTGAATTCAATCGTTGCATGGTCCTTTCTAACGCTGCAAGCTTCTTCTTCTTGGCTGCCCTTCTGTCTTCGGGCTTTATTTCAGCGGCCTCGAAGGATCGATCCCGGGAATCGTGAACCGAACTGTCTCGCTCGTCATCACCCGATGGGCCGCATCGGCAAGCTCGATCAGAACCTTGTGAGAACCCGGCGGCAGTCCAACGATGATGATCGTCTCACCACTCGCATCAACGAAATGCCAGGGAGCATCATCGACCGTAATGTGAACATGGCCCACCCTCGGCGACACACCAAGAGCACCTTTCCCAAAGACCGGTACGATGTGAACGTTTTCCGCGCGGTACTGAATGTAGACGCGGCCCGAAGCTAGCGGTTCGGCAAGCGGTGGGTCGACAATGAGCCGCGCAGGAGCTTCATTCTCGACCGCGACAACAGGTGCCGCACCACGAATGTCTCTCGCAGTTTGAGCCGAAGTTCTCGTAGCCAATACAGTGCAAAGCGCCATTGAAGCGATCAGGTGAATCGAAGTTTGCATTGGACTTCCTTTCTGTCTTGACAGTTAAATCGCAGCCCGCAAATGGGCGGCTTCCTTCGCTGAAGCGAAAGATCAAAGACTCGGTACACCAGCCAGATGATCTTGGGCCGACGACCTCAGGTGTGGCATTCGCCACCACATTGGTTACTTCGGGCGATTCACGGTCCCTGTATTGGCTCGCGACTACGACTGAACAAAGGTGAGCAGATCGGCGTTGACCTGCGTTGCGTGCGTGACAGTCAGCCCGTGCGGTGCTCCTTCATAGATCTTCAAAGTCGAGTGCCGAACAAGCTTGGCATTGAGGAGCGCGGAATCCGCAACCGGAACGAGCTGATCCTCTCGACCATGAAGAATCAGCGTGGGGACATCAATCTTCTTCAGGTCGTCGGTAAAATCCGTTTCCGACTGCGCCTTGATGCCGTCGTACGTCGCAAGCATGGAGGCCTGCATTCCCATCCGCCACATCGAATCACGCACTCCCGCGGATGCTTGAGCCCCAGGCTTGTTGTAGCCGAAGAACGGCATCGACAACTCCTTCAGGAACTGGGATCGATCCGCCATCACCGTGGCACGCAGGTCATCGAAAGCTGAGAGCGGTGCGCCCCCGGGATTGGCCGCGGTCTTCAACCTCAGCGGAGGAATAGCGCTGATCAGCACCAGCTTTGAAAGCCGCCGCGTCCCATGCCGGCCCACATACCTTGTCACCTCGCCCCCGCCTGTCGAGTGCCCTACCAGCATCACGTCTTTCAGGTCGAGAGTCTCAATGAGCTGCGCGAGATCGTCGGCATAGGTATCGATGTCGTTCCCGCTCCCTGACTGCCCCGAACGGCCATGCCCTCGCCGGTCGTGCGCGATAACGCGGTAGCCGTGCTGCCCCAGGAACAGCATCTGCGCATCCCAGGCATCGGCGTTCAGAGGCCAGCCGTGCGAGAACACGACAGGCTTTCCCAGACCCCAATCCTTGAAGTAGATTCGAGTGCCATCCTTGGCCAGCATCGTATCCCGTTTGGGCATTTTCAGAGGACGCCCAGATCGAGATGTTGTTAGTGACAACGCCATCGCTGCCGATGGAAGGCTCATCAGGGCGACGGAAGCGGCGCTGCCCAGAATCATGTGGCGACGCGTCACCTCCATCGCCGACGTGCCACTCCGATTCGCCGCTGTTTCTTTCTGTTGCGTGGACATTGGAAGCCTCCTGTAGCTCCGTTCAACTTGCAAACTGTACACATACCGGAACACTGCGTCGATCACATCGCTCCATCACGTTTGGTAGCTCTGCGGGCCTGCCTATTCCTGAAGAAACGCCA
>CAZZYB010000385.1:0-4480 GCA_964658125.1 uncultured Acetobacteraceae bacterium
CGAGCGGAACGCCGGCCTCGCGCCAGGTCTCGATCAGCGCCCAATCCAGCGTAGAGAGCATGAGGATGGAGCCGCGGCGGCGCTGGAAGCGCTCTTCGATCTCGGTGAAGTAGTGGAAGTAGTTCATTAAAGCAGATGCCAGAGAGCCAGATGTTAGAGGTTAGAGAGCCGTGCGCAGCTGCTCTGCCTCTAGACTCCAGCCTCTAGTATCCAGCATCTGCGTTACCGGCGGCGGTGGCGGTCCTGGTTGCGTTCCCAGATGAGGCGCAGGCCGTTGAGCGTCAGCATTTCGTCGACCTGACCAATGTGTTTGCAACCGCCTGCAATGAGCTTGGCGAGGCCGCCGGTGGCGATGGTTTTTGTTTCCGGGCCGAGCTCGGCAATCAGCCGCTCAAGGATGCCGTCGACGAGGCCGATGTAGCCGTAGTAGAGGCCGATCTGGATGTTGTCGGTGGTGCTGGTGCCGATGATCTTGGCGGGCTTCTTGATCTCGACGCGCGTGAGGCGGGCGGCGCGGTTGAAGAGTGCGTCCGCCGAGATGCCGAGGCCCGGAGCGATCGCGCCGCCCAGGAACTCGCCCTTCTTTGAGACGACGTCGAAAGTTGTTGCTGTGCCCATGTCGACGACGACCGCGGGGCCGCCGAAAAGGTCGAAGGCGGCTACGCAGTTAACCACGCGGTCCGCGCCGACTTCCGATGGGTTGTCGGTGAGAATCGGCAGGCCGGTTTTGACGCCGGGCTCGATGAATAATGGCTTGACCTTGAGGAAGCCTTCGCAGACGCGACGCAACGTGGAGTCGAGCGGTGGGACGACGGACGAGATGGCTATGCCGTCAATCGAATCCAGCGTCTGGCCGCGCATGGTGAACAGCATTTGTAGCTGCGAGGCGATCTCATCGGTGGTTTGCTTGAAAGGGGTTGTGATGCGCCAGTCGGCGACGATCGAGGCCGGTTCGCCGTCGCTGGGATGACGAAATAGCCCCACCGAGGTATTGGAGTTTCCTACATCGAGTGCCAGTAGCATTCTGCGCTTTCCCGCCCCGTTCCAGATTGAATGTTATGCCTCGCGGACGCCACCGGAGAGGACCGTATGACGGACGCCATCGTCACTTGTAACCTGGAGGAAACCGTGAAGATCGATGCCGTCCGTCAAGCCAGTATAACCGCCCGCTTCCGCAACATAAACGCGCTTTCCGCGGACCCAGGTGGAGGCCGCGGCGAAACGGTCGAGCAGGCTGGGGTCGCCCGATTCGAGAAGCGTCAACTCAAGATCGAGCGCTCGCAGCAGGGAGATGAGCAAGGGTTCGCGGCGATGTGGCTGGCCGCAGGCGATGCGTATTGATGTGGCCAGATCGGTAAGTTCCGGCGGAAAGTTCGCGTGATTGACGTTGATTCCGACGCCGATCACGGCGAATCGCAGTAGCGGACCTTCGACGGCAGTTTCGACCAGTATCCCGCCACATTTGCGGCTGCCGAGCATGAGGTCGTTCGGCCAGCGGATGTCGAGGTCGAGGTCAACGGCTTCGCGGACAGCAGTTTGTGCGGCGAGGCCTGTAGCGAGCGAGATCCAGAGCGCTTCGGACATTGGCAGCGGTGGCCGGATAAGGACGCTTACGTAGAGACCATCGCCGGCTGAGGAATGCCACTCGTGACCGCCGCGTCCGCGACCTGCCGTCTGCGCGTCCGCGACGTAAACAGTGCCTTCGGGAGCGCCTTCCGCGGCGGCTGCGAGCAGGAGGGTGTTGGTCGAGTCGACGGAGGCAAAGTGCTGAACGCGGCGCGCAAAACGGGTTCCAGCAAGGGCGCGACTCACGGCTGCTACATCAAAATGCTGCTCCGAACTCATGCCTTCATCTTAGTTTGCATCTGAGAAAGTAGATGCCTTACGAACTTGCCACTCCGCTGTTGCACCAGTTTGCGGTGCTCCTGCTGCTCGCGCTGCCGGTCGCCTGCATTGCGTGGACGGTGACGCATGAGGAAGTTTTTCGCGAACCGCGCGAGGCTTGCAAGCAGAAGAGCGAGCGGGCGAAATCCATTGTGCCGCGAAAGTTCTTTTACCTTTTCACATGTGAATACTGCTTTTCGCACTATGTGGGTGCGGGGGTCCTGTTCCTGGCACGGTATCAGCTGCTGTACAGCGGGTGGCGCGGGTACGTGTTTGCCTGGTTCGCGCTGGTGTGGGTCGCGAACTTTTATATGAGCGCTTTCAACCGGCTGCGGCTGGATATCAAGCACGAGAACGTGATGATCGCCGTGGAGCAGAAGTCGCTTCCGGATGACGCCAAAAAGTAGTTTGGGGGCACCCCCCCATAAGTATGTAAAGTACTCAAAACGTTCAGCTTAAGTCTGGACTTCGGTATGCAGTCCTGACGGTATTGAACCGGGCTTCCTCTAGTTCTATTCTATCGCGCGTGTCAAGCGTTTCTGGGATGCCTGGGTGGCAGGGCTGCTGTCCGGAGTTGGGGTAACTCCGTGTTTATTGCGGCATCTAACCGAGCCAGGAGGAACGTATGGCATCCGAGCAGGAACAAGAGAAGCCCGCGCAGCCGAGGGGATTCGGAGAGCAGACGCGTGGACTTTCCGGTGAGTACGCCCACGAGCAGGGGTGGGGTTTGAACGTCGAAGAGCGCACCAAGGAACCGGACACTCCGCAGAATACCGACGGCGGCAATGACTACGAGTACGGCGCCAGGGATTTCGGGGACGAGCCGGTGAACACGGCGGTCGCGGCACAACCTGGCGATCGCATACAAAACAGCAAGAGTAACGCTAGTGAAGAAGCGTCCGGCGAAGGACGCAAGGGAGACCGATAATGGCGAACCAACACGCGCATAAGGCAGACGAAGAGTTGAAGAAGCACGGAGACGTGCTGGAAGAGGCGATGCACGACGCGGACCGCCACAACGTCGAAGGGCAGAAGGCCGACCCGGTGCCGATGCCGGACAACGGATCTCATTCGCACTCGCAGGCGGCCCATCTGGGCTCTGCACACGGCAGCACAAAGCCTGCCGGCAATTTGCGCCAGGGAGCTTCGCCGGGACAACGGCGGGAACCGCCTCAGGATATTTCGAGGGTCGGCAAGCAGCACCGCGGGCAATAATCCACAGTTCACTGTCAAAAAGCAGAAGGCGCTGCGAGAACACCGCAGCGCCTTCTGTGTTTCGGTTGCGCGGATCAGAGAGTGGTGCCGTTTGCAGCCTGTGCGTCGGCGCGTTCATCGACGACCTTCTGGTTGCGGGCGGCTTCTTCGTTGGCCGAATGGTTGGTGATGCCCTGGTTCTCGCTGTGCGGAAGCTGAGTATCCGGACGACCGGCGTGGGCTGCTGTTTCCTGCTCGGCGTCCGGTCCGCCGTCGAACCCGGCATTGGCGTTGAAGGCGCGTGTGCCGCCGGTTTGGGCGCCGTCCGTGTTTTCGTACAGACGGTCGTGGTCCGGAGCTGACTCGGTTTGTGTGTTCGATACTTCGTGGATGGCCATGCGTTTCTCCTGTTGAGGTGAGACGCCGCCTATCCGGTGTCCGTTGTCAGGCTGCGGGCAATGCGGCCAGGGCCGCCTCGGCTTTTTCCTTGAGCGCGGTAGTCTCGGCGTATTGCTTGCGGAGGCCTTCGATGATGTGCGGCGGGGCCTTGGCGACGAAGCCTTCGTTGCCGAGTTGGCGCTCGGCGGCGGCGATGCCCTTTTCGAATTTGGCGAGGTCTTTTCGGAGGCGTTCGCGCTCGGCGGGGACGTCGATCTGGCGCTCGTAGAGGACGGCTACGTCGAAGTTCGATGTGGCGCGGGCGTTGTTGCCACCCGGTGCCGTTTGTACGAGTTCGACGGCGCTTACGCGCGCGAGGCGGGAGAGCATGTCCGAATTTGCGTCGGCGAGAGCGGAGATGCGGTTTGAGGCGTGGATCTGGATGGGTGCGGCTTCTTTCTCTGGCACACCGAGGTCTTTGCGCAGGCCGCGAACGGTGACGATGAGTTCCTGAAGGATGTTCATGGCGTCGACGCTGGCGGCGTCGGCAGGAAAGTCTGCGGGTTGGGGGAAGCGGGTGAGGGCGATGGATTTTGCCGGCGAGTCCATGCCGACACTGGCGTAGAGGGCGTGCCAGAGCTCTTCCGTGAGGAACGGCATGAAGGGGGAGAGGAGACGTAGGGCCGCTTCGAACACTGAGACGAGTGCGCCGAGGGTGACGGCGGCGACTTCGTTGTGAGGCTTGAAGTTACCGGCCTCGTCGGGGAAGAAGTCCATGCGGAGCTTGACGAGTTCGAGGTACCAGTCGCAGAACTCGCCCCAGAAGAACTGGTAGACGGCGCTGGCGGCTTCGTCGAAGCGGTAGTCGGTGAGGGCGCGTTCTACTTCGGCGGAGACGGCGCTGAGACGGGCGAAGATCCAGCGGGTTTCGAGGGGTGTGGTGTCGGGGAGCGGTGCTGCTGCCGGAGAAGCAGGTCTCTCCACTGCGTCCGCAAAGTGCGCGGACTCCGGTCGAGATGACAGA
>CAZZYB010000386.1:0-4479 GCA_964658125.1 uncultured Acetobacteraceae bacterium
ACACCGATGCTGACCACGGCCGATACGATCATGGTCACGACCACGACCGTCGCTAAACAACATCAGTGCAGCTTTGCTACGCCGCCGACTCGCACATTGCGAACCGGCGGCGTTTTCCTTTGCACCAGAAACAGGACAGCCCGGCCCCTACCCTGCTACCGTTGACAACAGCATGACGTCGCAGCAACCACTCTTTCCGGATCAACGAATGCCATCGCAGGACAGTACGGAAGATCACGCCCCCGCGCCGGTCTGGCTGCAACGCATGAGCCTTATCGTGCTTGTGCTTTTCTGCGTGTACATCGGCGTGCTGATGGTCATACTGCCCTGGGCTCCGCGCTACTGGGACCAGAATGCTTGGCTGTTCGCGCACCCGGCCCTCCATGCTGTTCTGCGGCAGGGTTGGATGCGTGGCATCATCTCCGGCCTTGGGCTGCTGGATATCTGGATCGGTGTCAGCGAAGCCATTCATTATCGCGACTACCGGCCTTAGATTGGCACACGCAAGGAGCAGCGTTCCATGTCAGACGAAGTAGAGTTTCCGCGCAGCGGCTATGCGAGTGAGCGCGTGCTGGAGCCGCTCGAGACAGCGCCGCTGGCCTATGAGAACGAAGCGTTCCTCGAGTCGCCCGATGGCCGTCTTATCCGCATCGTTTCGGAGTACTCCGAGCCTATGGCGCGGTTCCGCCGCGAGCGGATCCAGGACACGGTCGTCTTCTTTGGCTCGGCACGCTTCCGCGCTCGCGACGTAGCCAGCAAAGAGTTGCAACTGCTGGCCAACACCGGGTCAACCGAATTTGCGCCTGATGAAGAACAGCCTGCCAGTGCCAGCGAAGTGGAGAGCGGCGAAGCCACGGCGCTCAAACTGACCCGCGCCGCCGCGGCGGTGGAAATGGCCGGCTACTACGAAGCGGCGCGCAAACTCGCGCATATGATGACGGACTGGTCGAGCAAGCTTCCGGGACGGCGACATCGGTTTGTGATCACCTCGGGCGGCGGTCCCGGCATCATGGAAGCGGCTAATCGCGGGGCGTGGGAGGCGGGCGGTAAGACGATCGGGCTGAATATCAAGCTGCCGTTCGAGCAGCTTCCCAACCCCTACATCACGCCCGCGCTCAACTTCAACTTTCACTACTTCTTCATGCGCAAGTACTGGTTCGCGTACCTCGCGAAGGCGCTCGTCGTCTTTCCCGGCGGGTTCGGCACGCTCGACGAAATGTTCGAGCTGCTCACCCTCGCGCAGACTGAAAAGATGCAGAAGAAGATCACGGTCGTGATCTATGGTTCGAGCTACTGGAAGAAGGTCATCGACCTGGAAATGCTGGCCGAAAAGGGTGCCATCGCCTTGAAGGACCTTGAGCTGTTCAAGTTCGCGGACTCACCCGAAGAGGCGTTCAAAATACTGCAGGCAGGGCTGATTGCGAGCCATCCGGAGTTACAGGCGCCGCGTACCGGCGAGCCGATTCCAAGCGAGCCGGCGCCGAGCGCTGAGGAAGAACTCGGGCCGGATATCGCGAAGACGAGTCCGTAGCTAGTTCTTTGCGTTGACGGGGAGCTGCGATTTGATCCAGCGGTCGACGCGGGCGTCGAGCAGGTCGAGGGGCATAGCGCCGCCGTTCAGAATCTCGTCGTGAAAGCTTCTGATGTCGAAGTGGTCGCCTAGCTGCTGCTTGGCGCGGTCGCGCAGTTCGCGAATCTTTAGCTGCCCCATCTTGTAAGCCAAGGCTTGTCCCGGCCATGCGATGTAGCGGTCGGTTTCGGTCTGGGCCAGCGCATCGTTCACGTCGTTGGCATGCATGTAGGCGATCACCTGGTCGCGGCTCCAGCCCTTGTCGTGGATGCCCGTATCGACGACGAGGCGGACGGCGCGGAAAAGCTCGGAGTTGAGGCGGCCGTAGTCGGAGATGGGGTCGGTATAGAAGCCGACTTCCTTGCCCAGCTCTTCGGCGTAAAGCGCCCAGCCTTCGGTGTAGGCGGAGTAGCCGCCGTGCAGGCGAAACTTCGGCAGGCCCTTCAACTGCTGCGCTACGCTGATCTGCATGTGATGGCCGGGGACGCCTTCGTGGTATGCGACGGCTTCATCGAGAACGAGAGTGCGATGGGTTGGGTTGGCGACTGCCACGACAACGCGGCCGGCGCGCTTGCCGTCGGGTGTGCCGGAGTTGTAGTGGGTGGCAGCGGCGGCGTCGAAGTCGGGGATGCCTTCGACCGTGACGGGCGCCTTGGGCAGGACGCCAAAGAGCTCTGGCAGTTTCGGCTCCATCTGGTGGATGTAGTGGGCGAAGTCGTCGATGATCTGCTGCTCGCTTTTGGGCGTCCACTTTGGATTGCTGTTGATCGATGCGCGAAAGCTGGCTAGGTCCTCGTAACCGTTCTTGTGCGCGAGTTCCGTCATGGCAGCCGTGATGCGTTTTACTTCGCTGAGGCCGAGGGCGTGGACCGCTTCGGGGGTGATGTTGACCGTCGTCATCGCCTTCACGGCGGCGGCGTAGCGGCGCTTGCCGTCGGGCAGGCTCTCGATGGAGATGGCCGTGCGGCCGTGCGGGGCGTACTCGTCGCGCAGGAACTTGGCGAACTCGCGGTAGGCGGGGAGGACTTCGTTGTTGGCGGTCTCGACCATCATCGCGGTCAGCCGCTGCTTGTCCGCGTCTGAGAAGCTGCCCGGAAACTTCTTCGTTGGGAGCAGGAACGGGTTGGCGGCGATGATGCCGTCGCACTGCGCCGGAAGCTTTTCAAGGATGAACTTGGGCGGCATCAGGCCGTCCTTTTCACCCTGGCGAAGGACTTCGAGGGTCTGGGTGAGGACGCGCGGGATTTGATGCAGGCGGGCAATGTAGTCCTCGTAGTGCGGGACGGTGTCGAGCGGAACGCTGAGCGGCAGGTCGGCGAGCTGGGTGTGCGTGCCGTTCTGCTGGTTGATGGGCATTTCGAAGTTTTTGAGCGCATAGCTCACATCGCCCTGGGTAAATTGCCGCTCCAGCAGTTCATGGGAGAGGCGGTCCGTGTCGCCCATGCCGTCGGTCGGAATGGCGCGGAGCCGGGCGAGGAAAGCGACGTTTTCGGCGTGCTGGCGTGTGATGGCGTCGAGCGAAGCGTCGCCGAGCTTGTTGTTGTAGCGGTAGTCGCCAATGGAGGTGGCGCGCTCGGGATTGTTCTTCAGACCTAGCTGGTAATACTCCTCGAAGAGGGCGTTCTGGGCGGTGACGCGGTCGGCTACGGGCGCTGTTTGGGCGATGGCGAGGGGACAAAAAGAGGTTGCCAGGAGGGCGTAACCGAAGATTTTCATATGTCGCAAAGGTAGCAGATGGAGGGAGGATTCCGGTTTTGCGCGCCCTCCCCCCGTTTTTGAGGTAAAGTCCTCATAACGTGGTACTTAGCTGGGTACTTCGTTTGCAAGTGTTGATAATAAAGCTGTTAGGCGGGGACTTCGTTTTTTCGACTTTGGCTCGTAAATGGATAGCCCTGGGTCCGTAGAGGGACGGAAAGGCGGGTCTTGGGGTCCCCTACCCCGATTCGGGGTAAAGTCTTCATAACGTTACGTTTAGCGGTGTACCTTGTTTTGGAAGTGATGAAAAGAGAGGAGTTAAGCGCGGACCTTGTTTTTCCGGACCTGGCTTCAAAACGGAGGTCAGTGGTAGAGTTCGCCGATGTAGACGCTGTAGGGCGGGAGGAGGATGTGCTCGGTGCGCTGGGTGATGGGAGTGGCGCTCCAGGAGGCTAGCAGTGGGCGGAGGGTGCCGGAGCGGATGTGCAGGCGGGCGAGGTCGCCGGTGAGGGAGACGGCGAGGGGGCGGTGGCCGAGGTTGCAGACGATGACGACGTTGGCCGCGGTGCGGGCGCCGGCGGGGGCTCGGCGGAGCCAGACGAGGGCGTCCTCGGTGTCGTGGTCGAAGGTGTAGGTGCGGCCGTCGCGCAGCGAGGAGTTGCCGTGGTGCAGCTGGGCTAGGCGGCGATAGAAGTTTAGGAGCGAGGTTGGGTCGTTGGCTTCGGTGGCGACGTTGATGGGGCTTGTGGCTGGTTGGGGTGGAGCCGTGGTGCTGAAGCCGGGCAGCGTGTCGGGATCGGGCGGGGTGCCGGGGGGTTTGGGACCGGGGGCTGGTTTGGGTGGGACGTAAGGCTTGAAGGCGCCGTAGACGGTGGGATCCGTCCTGGGCTGTTCGGGTTCCGCTTCAGGTGGTTTGGGCGGGGTGACGTTGGAGGGCGTCCATTGCATGATGGCGGCGAGGGGGAGGCCGATTTCCTGGCCGTAGCGAAGGGAGATGGCGCCGTGCGAGGTGAGGAGGCTGGTGGCGAGGATTTTCTGCAGGCCGCTTTGGCGTTCGGGATGGTCGGCGTTGCCGGGCGGGATGTCGATCTGGAGAAGCGTGGACGCCGGCGCCGGCGGGGCGGGAGGTTCGCGCCGGGTGCGGTTGTGTCTCTGCCGCGAGCGCGCTTCAGGGTCCGGTTCTGAAGGTTGGGGAGGGTGGAA
Organism: uncultured Acetobacteraceae bacterium; assembly: GCA_964658125.1. Lineage (GTDB taxonomy): Bacteria > Acidobacteriota > Terriglobia > Terriglobales > Acidobacteriaceae > Granulicella. The sequence goes on from CAZZYB010000386.1 coordinate 4,469, forward strand.
GACGGCGAGCG
>CAZZYB010000387.1:0-4470 GCA_964658125.1 uncultured Acetobacteraceae bacterium
CGCTCGTAATTCATCTCCTCGCGCCCAATCACCGCGCCGTGCAAACCACCACCGACCTCGCCGGCTTCTGGGAGCGGCTGTACCCGCAGGTACGGAAAGAGCTGATGCGCCGCTATCCCAGGCACGCCTGGCCTGAAAAACCGTAGCCGGGGTCCTTACATCTTCGCGCCGCGCAAGCGTAACGAATTTGCAATCACCGACACCGAACTGAAACTCATCGCCGCCGCCGCGATCATGGGATTCAGCAGCAAGCCAAAGACCGGAAATAAAACTCCCGCGGCCAGCGGCACACCCGCCACGTTATACAGAAACGCAAAAAACAAATTTTGCCGGATCGTCCGCATCGTCGCCTGGCTCAACCGCCGCGCCCGCAACACCGCGCGCAGGTCTCCTTGGATCAGCGTGATACCGGCCGACTCGATCGCCACGTCCGTCCCCGTCCCCATCGCGATGCCGACGTCGGCCTGCGCCAGCGCGGGAGCATCGTTGACTCCATCGCCCGCCATCGCCACCACCGCACCTCGGGCCTGGAGCGCCCGCACCGCCTCTGCCTTCTGCTGCGGCTGGAGGCCCGCCTCAAACTCAATACCGAGCTTCTCCGCCACAGCTCGCGCCGTCGTGGCACTATCTCCGGTCAGCATCACCACCTTCAACCCCGCGGCCTTCAGTTCGCGAATCGCATCCGGCGTCGAAGCCTTGATCCGATCCACCACCGCGACCAGGCCCGCCGCTCTGCCATCCACCGCGATCAGCATGACAGTCTCACCCGCGCGCCGCATCGCTTCAGCCTGCTCGGTCAGCGCAGCCGCGTCCACGCCTTCGTCCCGCAAAAGCTCCGCCGAACCCACCACGACTGCTCGCCCCGCAACCGTTCCTTTGACACCCTTGCCGGTCACCGACGAAAACGCCTGCACGTCAGCCAACACCAGCTTCCGGCTCTCCGCCGCGCTCACAATCGCCGGAGCGAGCGGATGTTCGCTCGAACGCTCCACGCTGGCGCTAAGCTGCAGCAACTCATCTTCGTTGAATCCCGGCAGCGCGGTCACAGCGCTCAAAGTCGGCTTGCCTTCCGTCAACGTGCCCGTCTTGTCGACCAGCAGCGTATCGACTTTGCCAAACCGTTCCAGCGCCTCGGCGCTCCGGATCAGGATCCCCTCGCCCGCCCCGCGCCCCGTCCCCACCATGATCGCCATCGGTGTAGCCAGCCCCAGCGCGCATGGGCACGCCACAATCAGCACCGCCACCGCGTTCACCAGAGCATGCGCCAACCGCGGCTCAGGGCCCATGGTCCACCACACTACAAAGGTCACCACCGAGGCCACCATCACGATGGGAACGAACCACGCCGCCACGCGGTCCGCCAGCCGCTGAATCGGCGCCCGCGTCCGCTGCGCCTCGCTCACCATCTTCACAATCTGCGCCAGCATCGTATCGGACCCGACGCGCTCTGCCTGCATCACGAAGCCGCCCGTGCCGTTGACCGTGCCGCCTGTCACCTTTGTCCCGGCAACCTTTTCCACTGGCACCGGCTCGCCCGTCACCATCGACTCATCGACCGAGCTTGCACCCTCCAGCACCACCCCATCCACCGGCACCTTTTCCCCCGGTCTTACACGCAACCGCTCTCCAACGCGCACGCTTTCGATTGCCACGTCGGCCTCGCCACCCCCCTCGTCCACGCGCCGCGCCAGCTTCGGAGCCAACCCCAGCAGCGCCCGGATCGCGCTGCCCGTCGCACTGCGCGCGCGCAGCTCCATCACCTGGCCCAGCAGCACCAGCGCCACGATCACCGCCGCCGGCTCAAAATAAACCGGGACCTGTCCATCGGCGCCGCGCATCGACGCGGGGAAAATCTGTGGAGCCAAAGTCGCCGCCACGCTATAGAGATACGCCGCCCCCGTCCCCAGGGCGATCAGCGTAAACATGTTCAGACTGCGGTTCACAACCGACTGCCAGCCTCGCACGAAAAACGGCCAACCGCACCACAACACTACCGGCGTAGCCAGCGCAAACTCGATCCACGCCCACGCCGCGCTGGGCAGGAGATGCTGTAGCGGCATTGACGGTAGAAAGTCCGACCCCATCAACACCAGCATCGGAGCGACCAAAGCCAGGCTGATCCAAAACCGCCTCGTCATTTCATCCAGCTCGGAGGTGTCCTCCACCACGCTCAGTTCGCGCAGCTCCAGCGCCATGCCGCAGATGGGGCAACTCCCCGGCCCCATCTTCATCACTTCGGGGTGCATCGGGCATATGTACTCCCGGTCAATTTCGTCCTTCGAAACAGGCTGGGCCTCGACCTTCGGCTGGAGAAACTTTGCTGGATCCGCCCTGAATTTCGCCGCACAACCCAATCCGCAGAAGTAGTACGTCGTGCCCTCGAACGCCTCTGACCGGGCAGCTTTCTCCGAGGTCACGGTCATCCCGCAGACGGGGTCTTTCGTGGGGCCCGTTGCCACTCCGCAACAACTCATTGCCACCTCTTTCTGCCTCGATACAGGGAGTTATTAGAGCGATTCAGGCTCAAAACGACTCTAATCGTTGTCGACCGGAACTACCGCTCCGTCCCCGAAAATGGACGAAACCGTATAAACACCTGAACTGCCATGGGCCTCGAACCATAGATCGGCTCCAGCGCTCCCGGCACGCCATACACCGTCACCTGCGCTCCGACAGCCGTCCGGAAGCTCGGCAGCACATCCACATCGCGGTCATAGCCAAGGGTAAAAGCCTGCACATGACCCACGGGTTCCTCCTGGAAACCGGCCGGGAGCAGCTTCGTTCCATTCACCAGTTCGTTCGATCGACCGGCGTTTTCCAGGCGGGTCCAAGCGTAGTTCCTGGTCCGAAACCGTATCAGCGACTCCAGCAGATAGCTGTTTTCCTTGGAACTGTCCGCCAGCGAACGTGTCCGTCCCCACAGCGCCGTGCTGCTCCAGTTGCCGTCGGCAAACGGCCGGTTGTACATCACCGAAGCCGTCATCCGCGCCTGGTCTTCACCTGGAAATAGCGCCTCCGGGCTGACGATGCGAGCGAACGAATACTGCCCGCTCAAGTTCTGTCCCGGCTGAACCGTCAGCCGAGCCGACCAGGAATCGATCTTCCCGGCGTCGAGGTTCCAGCGATTTTCGTCCGGCTCACGCCCATGAAACCCACTGCCTTCGACCCGCACAATGCCACGCGTCAATCCGACGGTAACAACGTCATCGGCGATGTGCGTGGAGTCTTCCTGGTGATGGCCCAGCGTCCCGACCGGGTTCTCGGACGCCGACGCGCGGTGCGGATACGCCGTAGGCCCAATCGCCGGATCGCCCATCGGCGCAGCATAGAAAGAGAGGAGCCCCTTCTCGCCCAGCTTCACGTCGTACAGCGCCGCAATCTCCATGAAGAAGTCGTGTGGATGCTGCCCATCGGCGATGGGTCTGCCAAACGCGGTCTCTCCCTGCTGAAAGAGCAGCGGGTATTGCCGCGCTGAAACCGTCGCCGGCTCCAGGCTGAACATCGCTCGGAGGGTCAACTGCCCCGGCCCCAGCATCCGCTCTGCCATAGGCATGAACCAGTTGGTTGAGAAAAATTTGTCGCCACCGCGCGGACTGGTCTGCTGCGTGTCCGTGATGAAGGCGTTGGCGTGGAACATCAGCATCCACGGGCCTTTCATCGTCATCAGCATGGGCGTGGGCGTTGAATTCGGCTCCGCGCTGGTGCCCGACGAAGCGTGATGGCGGATTGCCTGGATGAAGCTTTTCGGCTTCATCTGATCCATGAGCTCGCCCATCCCGGAGTCCATCTCCATGCCCTGCATACCGGGCATATCGCAGACCGGCTTGACTGGTTGTGTCTGTTGGGCCCACGCCTCGCAGCAGACCAGCGACAGCGCCAAAAATACTGCATAAATGCGGTACATATCGATTCCCCTGCCCACGCAGAACAGCGCGTCGGCGGTCCAGTTCCCGATACAAGATCAACTTCCGGTCCTTTCGACCGGCGCAATCAAGGAAGGAGAGTGTAAGGAAACTAGACTCGGAAGCTCAGGAAAACCGGATCGATCGTCGCCAGCCGGAACGGCGGAGACTTTCCGGCCAGGCGCTCATTTACCGTCGGCGCGGGACGGACCAACCACATGTCGAAAAGCGTCCACCGCGGTGCAAGCGCCGCGTAGTCGACACTGCCAGCCTGCTCGACAGCAACCTCGAGCGGATGGTTGCAGCTTCCCTGCGGCGCCGCGCTCTCAAAAGACGCGCCACGCATCGCCGGGCAATCCGAGGCAGGCATGTCCATCGAAGCAGCGTCGGCCATCGGCGCATCCGCGGCCGTGTGACAGGCACCTGACTGCATCTTGAGCGCGCAGGAGAGCTCGCAGACCGCCGCCTGCGACGATGCCGCAAACAGCATCAGCATCGTGGTCAGCGCCAGCAAGCCCTTTATCGGATGCCTCATCAGCACCATTGTATCGAAGTCAGAAACGCGTTT
>CAZZYB010000388.1:0-4455 GCA_964658125.1 uncultured Acetobacteraceae bacterium
CGACACCCAGCACGAGACTGATGGCATAGCCGCGTTATCCTGGCTGCACACCTTCAACCGCTCCACCGTCGTGCAGGTCTCACCCTTCTTTCATGACAACAAAGCAAACTACGACTCCAACCCCAACGACATCCCCGTAGCCACCACCGTCAACCGCTCCTCCACCTACGCGGGGGCACAAGCCTCCATCACCACGGAATGGAAGCACAACACCCTGCAAGCCGGCCTCTACTCCTTCGGCCAACACGACGACTACAAATTCGGCGCCATCTTCAACGACGGCAGCGGCACTCCCAGCTTCATAACCCCCGACTCCGCCAGCGGCGGCCTCGTCGAAGAATACGTCTCCGACAACTACAAGGCGGCCTCCTGGTTGACGATCATAGCCGGTCTGCGAGCAACTCACTTCCAAGGGCAGTTCACCGAAAACGAAGTCGATCCACGCCTGGGGCTCGCCGTCCGCGTACCCAGACTCAACTGGGTCTTCCGCGGCTTCTATGGCCGCTTCTATCAACCGCCGCCGCTGCTAACGGCCAACGGCCCCGTCGTGCAACTCGCCAACGCTAACAACACGGCCTTCAGCCCTCTGCATGGCGAGCGCGACGAAGAGCATCAATTCGGCGTCCAAATCCCGTTCCACGGCTGGCTCCTCGATGCGGACACCTTCAAGACGCGCATCAACAACTTCCTCGATCACTCGAACGTAGGCGACTCCAGTATTTACTTCCCCGTCACCGTCGATGGCGCGCTTGTTCGCGCATGGGAGCTTTCCCTACGATCTCCACGTCTGTGGCGCTTCGGCCAGGCCCATCTCGCCTACTCCAACCAGATCGCCCAGCAGCGCGGAAACATCACCGGCGGCCTCATCTGCACGCCCGTCGGCGACCCCGCCTGCGACGCCGGCTTCACCTACACCCCCGTCGACCACGACCAGCGCAACACGCTGAACGTGGGCTTCAACGCCACTCTCCCGTGGCACACCACGGCCTCCACCAACGTCTACTACGGCTCCGGATTCACTAACGGAAGCCCGGACCCCACCACCCCCTACCCCAACCCGTACCTGCCCCAGCACACCACCTTCGACCTCTCCGTGGGCAAGAGCCTCAGCGAAAACCTCACCGCCTCAATCACCGCGACCAATGTGGCCAATCGTCGCGTCCTGCTCGATAACAGCCTCACCTTTGGAGGCTTCCACTACAACGATCCCCGCGAGATCTACGCAAGTCTCCGTTACCGATTCAAGTACTGACCCCGCCCAAAGCCTTCCGGTAAACCCACCCATCCCCAGCCTCCCCGTAGAATGCCTCCGCACGATTCACCCGCTCATACCCCGCATCTTCATAGAACCGGATTGCGGCGAAGTTCCCCACCGCCACGTGCAGCACCATCACCTCGCACCCTTCCGCCCGGACCTCATCCTCGATACGGCGCATCAACTCCCCAGCGAGCCCCTTGCGCCTCCACTCTAGCGCCACGTCCAAAGTCACTACATACGCGACGTCCCCGCGCTCCACATGCACCACACAGAAACCCGCCAGTTCCTTCTCCTCTGCGATCACCACGCGAGCCTTCCTAGCCTCCGCAAACCTCTTCATCATCGTCCGTGAAAATCGAAACGGCTCCTCAAAGCACGACTCATCCAGACGAAACATTGCTTCGAAATCATCTGCAATGTACCCACGAAATTTCATCGCTCACCTCAACAAAAAAGGGACGCCTCAGCGCCCCTCCCTTATACCCACACCAGGACTAAACCGCGACCGTAAAGCTATCCTCACTCCGGGTCACGGCCCGGTAAAGCGTATCGCGCTCGAACGGCACCCGTCCCGCCTCGGTAATCAGCCGAACCAAATCCTGCCGCCGCATGCCCTGGGGAGTCTTCGCACCCGCATCGTGATAAATCTTCTCCTCGATCACCGTGCCATCGATATCGTCCGCACCAAACCGCAGCGAAATCTGCGCCATCTTCGGCGTCACCATCTGCCAGTAGCTCTTGATATGCGCGAAGTTGTCGAGCATCAGACGACCTACTGCAATCTGCCTGATGTCCGTCATGCCGGTGGACTTGGGCAGATGCGCCAGCGCCGTATTGTCGGGATGAAAACTCAGCGGAATAAAGGTCTGGAAACCGCCGGTCTCATCCTGCACTTCGCGCAGCTTTACCAGGTGGTCGACGCGGTCTTCATCGTTCTCGATGTGGCCGTAAAGCATCGTCGCATTCGATCGGAGCCCGGCCTTATGTGTGAGCTTGGCGGTTTCGAGCCACTCCGAGCCGTCGATCTTGTGGTCGCAGATAATATGCCGCACGCGGTCGGCGAAGATCTCCGCGCCGCCGCCGGGGCACGAGTCGACACCCGCCGCCTTCATCTGCTCCAGGGCGCTTTCGATCGACATTTTTCCACGCTTGGCCAGGAACGCGATCTCGACCATGGTGAACGCCTTCACATGCACCTGCGGGTACCGCACTTTCAAACCTCGCACCAGGTCCATGAAGTATTCAAAGGGCAGATCCGGATGCAGTCCACCGACGATATGAAACTCGGTCACCGCCTCGGTCAGGCCCTTGCCGGCGGTCTCCCAGGCCTCTTCGAGGGCCATCGTATAAGTGTCGGCGGTCCCCTTCTTGCGTCCAAATGCACATAGCCGGCATGACGCGACACAAACATTTGTTGGATTGATGTGGCGGTTGACGTTGAAGTAGGCAATGTCGCCATGCATCCTCTCGCGCACGAGGTTCGCCATCCAGCCGACGGCAAGGATGTCGCCACTGCGATAGAGCGCGACACCATCGTCAAACGAAAGCCTTTCCCCGGCTTCCACCTTGGCCGCAATCGGCACTAAGAGCGGATCATCCGTTTGAAACCCATGCCGTGCCCGAGTCATCGTCATCTCATTACCCCTACTCCTCGATTCTAAACCGGCAGCGTGAAATGGAAGTGGCTGCCGAGGCCGGGAGCGCTCTCGACCCAGATCCGTCCGCCCTGCAATTCAACCAGGTGTCGCGAGATCGTCAACCCGACGCCGGTACCATCACGCACTCCCGTGGTGGTGAACCCGGCCTGATAGAACTTCTCGAAGATGCGCTCCTGCTCCTCAGCGGCGATCCCGATGCCGGAATCGGAGACGGTGATGCGCACAAAGTCATCTTCCGGCACCGCTGTTACTGCGACTTCACCGCCGGCCGGCGTGAATTTGACGCCGTTGCCCAGCAGGTTTCCCAGGATTTGCCGCAGCCGAACCGGATCGGCGCGCGCCACCAGCGCGGGGTCGCAATCTCCGCGGACGCTGACTGTCTTCTCCGCCGCAACCGTACTGAGTGCCGCCACAGCGTCCGCAATCGCCGACCGCAGAGGTACTGGCTCTATGCACACCTCTGCTCGGCCATCCTCGATTTTTCCCACGTCCGGGAGGTCGTTGATGAGGCTAAGCAAATGTTCAGAATCGGACCTGATGTGATGCAGAAAGTGCTTCTGCTTCTCATTGAGGGGACCTTCACGCTCTTCCGCCAACAGCTCGCTGAAGCCGATAATCGTATGGAGCGGGGTTCGAAGCTCGTGGCTGATGCTGGCCATGAACTCGCTCCTGAAATCACGGTCTTGAGAGGGATTGGCGATGAGATGCTCCGCAGGATAGATTCTAAGCCCCGAGTTTCCAGCATTCTTCAGCAGGGTTTAAGTATTCTTAGGCAGAATGAGGTCATATCGTGCGCATCCTGATCGTCGAAGACGAAGTCCGCCTCGCTGAAAACCTTGCCGAAGCCCTGCGCGATATCGACGGTTTCGCCGTGGATATCGCGGCGGATGGCCTCGAAGGCGAGCTGCTGGCTCTTCAGGTCGCTTACGACGCGATCCTCCTCGACCTTATGCTCCCCGGCCAGAGCGGCCAATCCATGCTGCGCAACATACGCGCCAAGCAGAACTCCACGCCAGTTCTGGTGCTTACCGCGCAACCCGGCCCAGGATCTGTCATCGAACTGCTCAACGCCGGCGCTGACGATTACCTCAGCAAGCCATTCGATCTGGGCGAGCTCATGGCGCGCGTCAAAGCCCTGATCCGGCGTGGCAAGGGCGGATCGCACCCAACTCTGCACTTTGCGGGCGTAGAGCTGAACACCCTGGAGCAGGCCGTATATCGCGGAGGCCGGCTCGTAGATCTATCGCCAACCGAGTACCGCATCCTCGAATACCTTATGCATCGGCCCAGCGTGATTGTTTCCAGAAAGGAGCTGCTGGAGCATCTCTACGACTACAACTGGGAGCACCACTCCAATGTTATTGAAGCGCACATCTCCAATCTGCGCCGCAAGATCGACGATGGCGGACATACACCGCTGATCGAGACACTCCGTTACCGCGGATATCGCCTCAGCAGCGAGGCGCAATCGACATGACCACCCGTTCGATCTCGCGACGCCTCATTGCAGGCGTTCTCCTACTGGAACTCATCTCGGCT
>CAZZYB010000389.1:0-4439 GCA_964658125.1 uncultured Acetobacteraceae bacterium
AATATCCACTCCCACCAGTGAAGTCTGCTGCGTAGTCAACGTTAGCGACTCCTGGCTCAGATAGCTATCCTGCGCATTCAGTTCACTGATCGTATTATCCAGCGGCACGCGCTGCTGCCCCACACTGTTCAACGCACTCGACACCGCGCTCGTCGCCGCTCCGATAGCCGCCGTATTCCCACCCTTCAACGCCACAATAAGAGCGTTCAGCGAACCCAGTACATTGGTTCCCGACGTGAACACCTGGTCCCCGGGTATATTCGCCTGCACCTTCGTCGAATCCCCAACCTGAACACTGTTGACGGTGCTGTTGCCTACGTAAATATATTGATCCGAAATTGACGAACCCGCCGGCGTCACTATCCCGCCAAGAACAGAGTCGCTGGTGGTCACCGCGATCCCAGTCAACCCTCCATTCGGTCCAATCGCAACCTTCCCATTGGCGTCGATACCCGCCGTCGTGCCCGCAGAAAGCGTTCCTGCAGCGACAGCGCTCGCCACCGCACTCGCCAGCGAATTGACGTTATCGCCAGCCGCCGCGGTATAAACCAGCTTGCCGCCCGTAGCCGAGTCGAAAATGGTTGTCGTAGAGCCCGGCGTCAGCGCAGTCGCCCCAGTGAGAGGGTTCGCCACCGACCCATTTGCCGACTCCACACTCGTCGACGCGCCCACAAATGGCGGGGTCAAGTTAGCCGAACCGCCAAACAGAAACGACCCCTGGTAGTCCGCATTAGCCTGTCCCACAACCGTGCTCAAAATACCCTGCACCTGCGCCGCGATGGCAAGCCGATTCGTCGCATTCGCCGTACTATTTGCACCCTGCGTCCCCAGCGTAACCGCCTGGTTCAGCGCCGTCACCACAGAGCTCAAAGCCGCGTCAGCCGACTGCGCCCTCGACCTCACCGCACTCACATTCGACGTATAACGGTCAACAGCCGCAGACGTCGCCAGCGACCGAACCATTGTTGCCGATGCCGACGGATCGTCCGAAATCGCATTGACCCGCTTACTCGTCGACACCTGTTGCAGCGCAGTCGAGAGCGTCTGCTCGCTCTGCTGCATCTGGTACTGGATGTCGGGAACCATGTTCGTTACGCGCATCGTTACCCTCAATTCTCTTCGTGCGTGCCGGCTTCCGGCGCCTGCGTGGCTTTCAAGACGCGCCCATGTTCAACGTGATCTGAAACAGATTCTGAATCGTCGTCACAACCCGCGCAGCCGCCGCATAAGCCTGCTGATAACGCACCAAATTCGTCGCCTCTTCATCAATTGACACACCCGAAATCCCACTCTGCTGGTCCTTCAACTGCAGCAGCCCCGCCGCGGTCGCAGAAGACTCAGCTTTCGCTTGCGCAGTAAAACTCGCCACTTGGTACACCAGCCCCGCATACGTGTTTCCCGGAGTATCACCAGCAGGCAGATTGCTCGTCTGCACCGTCGTAAAACTAGCCAGGTTGCCATTGCTTCCCGCGGACCCATCCGAACTCGCCGCAACACCTGCGGGAGACGTAAGCGCCAATTTGATAGCTGACGCAGACCCTGCAACCGCGGTCGGCACAGCAAAGAAATTTCCCCCAGCCGCCCCATTCTGATCGAACCCCGCGCTCTGAGCCGCGTTGAAAGCCGTCCCAAACTCGTTCGCAAGCGTATCCAACTGACTCAGCAAAGATGGGATGGTCCCATCGCGCATCTGCACGGTCCCGCCCAGGTCGCCGCCTGTCAGCGTCGGCGTAATGTCCTGCCCGTTCGGCGTCAACACGTGGCGCATCCCATCGCTGCCAGTTGTAGTCTGAAGCCCATAACTCGTAGCCCCCACAACCAGCGGCGTTCCGTTCCCTGTAGTCAGCGTGCTCCCGCTCTCGGTCTTCGTCACCGACACGTTCGTCAGCTTCGAAAGGCTCAACACCAGTTGGTCCTGCTGGTCCTGAACCGATCCACCATCCTGCCCACTCAGCTTGAGCGCGGCAAGCACAGGATTCAGTGCTGCAATCTGCTTGGTAAGAACATTGATCTGGCTTACATCCTGATCGACCTGCGCATTAAGCCCCGTCTGGATCGCATTCAGAGTGTTCGAAGCCGAGTTGAAGGTTGTAGCAAGGTTCTGCCCCGCCGAAAGAACTCCTTGCCGCAGTGAACTATTCGTAGGGTTCGTCGATAAGCTCGAAAGACTCGAAAACAGCGCCGTCATCTGCGTCCCGATATCCTGCGTAGACGTCGTAAACACCGGCTCAATCTGTTGCAACGATGCCAGTTGCGCATCCGCCCCACTCTGCGCCTGCGTCTGCTGCTGTATCTGCATCTGCAAAAGCTCGCTGCGAACGCTTTGAAAGCCCTCCAGCACCACACCATTGCCAGGGTTCAGCGCATCATCGCCACTCGGCGCCGCAGCCTGCAAGACAACCGTCTGCCGCGAGTACCCCGGTGTATTCGCGTTCGCAATATTGTTGTTGGTCGCCTGCAAAGCGCCGCTATTCGCAATCAAAGACTGCACGGCAATCGACAAAGATGCGTTCAATGACATCGGCTACATCTCGCAGGACCAGGTCTGATGTTTCAACCTGGCGCCGCGAGCCTCCTGAAATTCTTCCGTATGGTTTCTGCACAGCGCTGAAAGCACCGCAATCGACTTGCCCGAATGTTTCAACAACGACGCATACTGCAGACTCAGCGCCCGAACCCTCTCGCCCGCCGCGCGAATCTCCAAAGCTTCAGCGTCAAATCCTTCTTGACCGCGCAACGCCCCCACCGCGGCCAGGCTGGCGCAAAGCATCTCCTGCTTTGCCACGCTCTCTTCCAGAACTGAGAGCGCGTTCGCCGAAATAGCATGAATGGCAACGGTCATCTCATGCGCCAGATCCTGCAAGTTGTGAAGATAAGTAGCCCTATCTTCGTCGCGCATTAGAAGTCCGTCTGCCATCTTCCGCTACCTCTCCAACGAACCACTCATTCGCCAGCGTCAGCGATAAGGCCTGCCACAATCTTTTCCGGATCAACCTTGTACTGCCCGCTGCTCACCGCCGCACGCAGCGCGTCCACCTTGCCCTGACGAACTTCCGGAGTAGCCAGCGCCTGGCCAACCAACGACTGCATGCTTCCGGAATGAAACGTTGTTCGGTCTTCGGACACACTTTGACCAGCGCTCCCTGTCGCCGCAGTGGCCTGCTTGGAGCCTCGTTCAACGGCCTCCTGAACGGCTGCAGCCCCGGATAATTCAATCTTCATAACTGTCCCTCCTGAACCCACGCTAAACCTATCGACAAACTTCCGCCAAAAGTTTAACGCCAACCGTCAGGACGCCAATCCCCCTATCGAGACCGCACCGCGAAGCCCTCCGCATCGACTCTCGCCGGCCGCAGTCCCGAGCCTTCCAACGAAGCCTCCACCTTATGCAGTTGCTTCGAAATCATCCGCGCCAGCCCAATCCCGCCCGCCTCCGTCAGCGCCGTTCCCAGCGACTGCATCGCAATCTCCTGCATCTCGCCACTCCCCGCATCAGCATCCTCCTCGTCATCACCACCCGGCAGCTTCGCAAAACTCTGCTCCGCCTGCTGCAACCATCCGCCCAACAGCAGCGACTCAAAATCCTTCGCCGACTTCTCGATCTTCGCGTCCTCCTTCTCGGGCGAAGCCGTTTGCCGAACCAGTTTATTCGCCTGACTATCCAACGGAAACGACAGCGGAATGCTCGGCCCAATCGGGAAGCTAGACACTAGATCACCTCCAGTTCAGCCTGCAATCCACCCGCGGCCTTGATGGCTTGCAGGATCGCAATAATGTCATGCGAGGTCGCCCCAATCGCATGCAACCCCTTGATCAGCTCATCCACATTCGCGCCCTCCTTCATCTGGATCGATTGCGCCGGCGGGTCCTTCACCGACAACTTCGTCTCCGGCACAGTAGTCGTTATCCCGGTACTCGAGAACGGTGAAGGCTGTGAAACCACCAGCGCAGTCTCCACCTGGATCGTCAGACTTCCATGAATCACAGATACCGGCGACAGCTTCACATCGCCTCCCATCACAATCGTGCCCGTACGTTCATTCACAACAACCTTAGCCGGCGAGTTCACACGGATCGCCAACCCCTGCATCCGCGCAATCAACACCGGCACAGAAGTCATACCGCTTTCCGCCACGTTGACATCCACGCGCCCGCTATCAACAGCCGCCGCAATCGGCTTCGCAAAATCCCTATTGATCGCGTCGGCAATATCGCGCGCCGCCGTGAAATCAGAGTTACGCAGCAGCAGCGAAACCGTTTGAAACTTGCTGAGGTCCACGTTCACCCCGCGCTCAATCGTTCCACCTTCGCTGATCCGCGCCACCGTAGGATGGTTCACCGTCTTCGAGTTCCCCGCCCCACCCTCCGAGTACCCGCCAATCGTCAGCGGCCCCTGCGCCTCCGCATAGACCTGTCCATCAGGACCACGCAAGGATGTC
>CAZZYB010000390.1:0-4415 GCA_964658125.1 uncultured Acetobacteraceae bacterium
CGGCTGGCTCCATTCAGCTATGTGTTTACGGGTGGCGGGGCGCGGTTCTGGTTCAGCCTGGAGGGGCTGCGGAGCTTTGTCGCTGCGTTGGCGAATTACCCCGTGGTGCACGTGATGCTGCCGATTGAAGGACCGATTTTGCTGGCGACGCTGATTGCGCTGGGGATCTATGTGGCGCACAAGCCGAGCCGCTACTTCGGCAACACGGCGCCGCTGGTGATGACCCTCGCGTTGGTGACGCTGTATACGACGCAGACTACATCGGCGGCGTGGGTCTGGGCGCTGCCGTTTCTTTTTACGTTTATTGGAGGGACGTTTGCGGATGCGCTGGACGCTACGCGGACTTCTCCAAAGCAGCATCGCCGGGTGTTGATTCTGACGTCGGCGCTGGTATTGACGCAGGCGATTTTCTGCGCGGGTTGGCTGGCGGCGTGAGCGCGCTTTCACGAACGCCGAAAATTTGCATCCAACTGCGCAGCTTTGATTTGTTGTGTAACCAGGGACCCAAGGACGTATTGATGAATCGGTTTGTAAGATCGCGCCGGACGCTCGTTGTTCCCGCTATTGCCGCTGGATTGCTTTGCTTTGTTTCCGGCTGCCATCGCCATCGCGGGTCAACCCATCAGGCGACGAATGTGCAGCATGTGGTGGCGTCGCCGCAGTTGGCGATTTTGAAGTGGACAAACTACTCGGACTATCAGCCGCAGGTGAAGCAGTTCTATGAGCACCGCGACTGGGCGCTGGCCTGGACCGACGACGACGGGCCGACGGAGCAGGCTGAGAGCCTGATCCAGGCGTTTGCCCACGCGTATGAAAAAGGTTTGCGTCCGGATGATTACGACGCATCGCGTTGGCAGCCCCGGCTGGATCGCCTGAAGACCATCGCGAAGGCCCATGACGAGTCGGAGAGCGCGCAGGAGACTCTTGCGGAGTTCGACTCGGCGATGACGATCAACGCGATGCGCTATCTTTCGGACCTGCACTCGGGGCGTGTGAATCCGCAACATCTGAATTTCGACATCGACGTTCCGGCCAAGCGAGCGGCTTTCGATCTGGCTGCGTACCTGAACGACAACATCTCCGAGGCCGACGACGTCGCCGGCGCGATTGCTTCGGTCGAGCCGCAGAACGCCATGTACCAGGGGACGGAGAAGGCGTTGCAGCAGTATCTGGATCTGGCGAAGCAGCAGAAGGCGGCACCTGCGGCCCCGCTGGCGGAGGTGGTGAAGCCGATCGCTGTGGGGCAGCCTTATCCGGCGGCGAACCTGTATGCGCTGGCTTCGCGGCTGGCGCTGGAGGGAGATTTGTCGCAGGCGCCGGCGGGTATGTCGACGGTGGGCAACGTGTATACGCAGGACTTTGCGGACGCTGTGAAGCGCTACCAGGGGCGGCATGGACTGACGGCGGATGGCAAGCTGACGGCGTCGACTGTGGCGTCGCTCAACGTGCCGATGGATGTGCGGGTGCAGCAGTTGAGCCTCGCGCTGGAGCGGTGGCGGTGGCTGGATGACACGTACGCAAATCCTCGTCTGCTGGTGAATACGGCGGAGTTTGTGGTGCGCGCGTATGAGCCGGACCACACACTGGCGTTCAAGATGAAGACGGTCAACGGGCAGGCCAAGGGGAATCACGATACGCCTGTGTTTACGCGCAAGATGAAGCTGGTGGTGTTTCGGCCTTACTGGAATCTGCCGCCGTCGATCATCAAGAAAGAGCTGACGCCGCATCTGCAGAAGAGTGGGGCGGGGTATCTTGCGGCCAAGAATTTTGAAGTGACCAAGGGTGATGGGACCGTGGTCACTGACTACACTGCTGCGGACGTGGAGCATCTGCGTTACGCCGTTCGCGAGAAACCCGGCCCGAAGAATTCGCTGGGGCTGGTGAAGTTTTTGTTTCCGAATGAGTATGACGTGTACATGCATTCGACGCCGGAGCTGGCGCTGTTTGGGCTGACTCGGCGCGACCGCTCGCATGGGTGCGTGCGGCTTGAACACGCCGACCAGATGGCGGAGTGGGTGCTGCGCGACCAGGGCGATTGGGACGCTCAGAAGATCGCGGACGCGATGCAGAATGAGGAGCAGAATAACAAGTCGGTAAGTTTGAAGACGCAGCTGCCGGTGGTGATTTTCTACCTGACTGCGACTGCGGACGAGGATGGCACGACGCATTTCTTCGACGACATTTATGGGTACGACAAGCAGCTTGAGGACATTCTGGATAAAGGGATGCCGTATCCGTCCTCGCCGGCGAAGGTCAATCCAAAGCTGGAGCCGGGGGAGACGGTTTAGGTCACTTTGCAGACTTCAGTTGCTCGACGTAACGCGCGTCCAGTTGCTGGACGATCTGCTGCAGGGCGGTCAGGTCGATGAGCGAGGCTGCGGTTTCGTGGAGCATGTTTTCGACTTCCGCGGGCGGCAGGTTGGAGAAGTCTTTTTCCATGAACAGTGGAGTGATGGCGAGCGTTTGACGATTGAAGATCTGGATAGAGTGGTCGTTAACTATCTTCTGTTCTTCGTAGAGGTCGGCGTAGCCCTGGACCTCTTTGTAGGGCATGAAGCTGAGGGAACCGGTGTCTCGCGAGGTGTTCCAGGCGGCGGAGTCGAGCGAGTTGAACTGCATGGTGTAGGTTAGCGAGCCTTTGAAGTTCGGCGCGATGCGCAGCCGGTGGATGGTTTCGATGTTGGCCTTCATCCGGTCGATGTCCTGCTGGATGTATCTGATGTCTTCCTGCGCGGCTTTGTGGTTGACTTCGATTTCCTGGCGGATATTTTCGCGCGCTTCGTGGACGATGTGGCGGTGGTGCAGGTACTCGACAAAGCTTTCGAGGGTGAGCGCGATAAACAGGCCGATGGTGACGATGACGATGTGGATGGCGAAGTCGCGCCACGAATGGATGGGGTGGTCGGGGGGATGGACTTCCATGGGCGGCTCCGGGGTCTAAAGCTGGTGTTCGGCGTTGGCGTAGATGGTGTCGAGGCTGGTGCAGAGGTCGTGGAGTTGGGCGATGTCGGCGAGCGTCTGCTGGGTGTTGGCGATCATGGCGTCAAGCTCGGCGGGACGCAGGTCGGAGATTTTTCGGTTGCCTTCGAGCGGAGCGACGATGCGGTAGATGTCCGCGATATAGACGGATGCCTGGTGGCCGACGAACTCCTGTTGTCCATAGACGATGGAATAGGCCTGCGCGGTTTCATAGGGCATGAGGGCTATGGCACCGGTGTCGCGTGCGGCGCTCCAGGCGGCGCTCTGGGTGCCGCTCCAGTACCAGCGGAACTGCGGCTCGGCGGTAGTGGCAACGTGGTCGCGCGCGGCGGTGAAGAGGCGGAGGTTTTCGATGTATTGAGACTTTGCGGCGGCGAGTTGGCGCTCGTCTTTGGCGATGAGTTCGCGGTTGGCGCTTAGCTCGGCGTGGAGGTTGGCTTCGGCGTGGTGGAGGAGGTGGCGGTGGTGTACGGCCTCTGCGGCGGACTCGATGCCGAGCGCGATGAGCAGACCGATGGTGATGGTGACGATGTGGATGAGGAAGTCGCGCCAGGTGTTGAGGGGATGGTGAGGTGGGTGGACTTCCATGGGGCGAGGCTCTCCTGGTGGCGGGCTGCTCGCAGTTTAGCGGATGCGGCTAGATCTTTCCGAGGGTGAGGTCGGCGAAGCGGTGCCAGAGGGGAGTGAAGCCGATGGGGACTCGGAGCTGCTGGACGATGATGAGGAAGAGCGAAGCCCAAATTGTGACGCGTTGAACTTTGTGGGTGGACCAGAGGTCGTACGCCATCAGGAGAACCAGAAAGCAGTAGACGGTGAGGTCGACGAGTATGTGCGGGCCGGTGCGGACGTAGGCGAACGGCCAGCGGTTGACCGCAGCGTCGACGAGGCTGATGGTGGCGATGAGGACAAGACGCTTGTGCTCGACACCTTTGAGGCGGAGAGCCCAGCCGAAGTAGATGAGCGTGGCGAAGATGATCATGTCGCCGATGGGGATGGCGAAGAAGGTGCGGGGGTCGAGGCCGGGGATTGGAGAGGCCCCGCTGGCGACTTCGCGGGAGAGCGCGTTGACTGAGGCCAGCAAGCCGAAGACAACCATGACGCAGGCCAGGCCGAAGCCGAAGAGGCCGAGCTTTCGGTGGATGTCGACGCGGCGCGCGGAGACGAGGCCGGTCTGGACGATGAGCAGGACGATCCACGAGGTGAAGATGGCGCCGTGGATGTGGATGATCGGGCTGGGGAGCGGGGCTCGGACCATGCCCGCCAGGAAGTACGTTTTGGCGAAGCCGATCAAGACGGCGATCAGGATTAGAACCGAGATGATGGGGAAGAAGACGCGGTCGTAGCGTCGGCCCGGAAGGGTTTTGGTGGCGGGGAGAGCGGCGGCTGCGGTCGACATGGGCTGCCTCGGAGAAAAGATTGTGGAACGCTTGCCGCCA
>CAZZYB010000391.1:0-4386 GCA_964658125.1 uncultured Acetobacteraceae bacterium
GATACCAGGTGTAGTCGCCTGTGCCTGTGAAGAGGGCGCCGTTGGGTGGGTTGCGGTCGATGGTGTCGGAGACGGGGAGCGTGGCGCTGGGTTTGCTGGCGGTTTGTGGCGCTGGCTGAGACGGTTGCTGCGGTGTCGCGGCGCTGGAGGTTGTTCTAATGGGGGAGGGTTGAGTGGAGGCTGCAGTGTTGGGCTCGGGGGAGTCTTTGGAGTCTGAGTCGGAGGCAGAGTCGTGCGAGATCACGAGGCCGGAGCCTAGCTGGTCTTTGTGGCTATAGGTGTTGTAGAGCCAGATACCGCCGATTACCAGGACGATGACTCCGAGGATCCAGATGAATCGAGACACAGTTTCTCCTTTGCTCTCTTAGGATGACATGCGTTGCCCCGATCCTGCATGCGGGCCGGAACGATGGTAACCCCTTTCTCCATGATGGCGTCCGACCAGGGCGTCGGGTTGGGACGCATATAGATTGGTTTGGGGTTGGCGGAGTATCATCGATTTGTGCCCAAATACTCGATTGTTGTGCCGTTTCATAACGAGGAAGAGAACGTCACGGTGCTGTACGACCGTGTGAAGCATGTGATGGAGTATGTGGGTGTGAGCTTTGAGTTGGTGTTTGTGGACGACGGTTCGCGGGACCGGACGTATCGCCTGCTGGAAGAGATTGCGGCGGTGGATTCGCGGGTGCTGGTGGTGAAGCTGCGGCGGAACTTTGGGCAGACTTCAGCGCTGGCGGCGGGGTTTGACCACTCGTCGGGTGAGTATGTGGTGGCGATGGATGGGGATCTACAACATAATCCGGATGAGATTCCGGGGTTTCTCGCCAAGCTAGAAGAGGGTTATGACGTCGTGAGCGGGTGGCGATCCGAGCGGGCTGATGGCGTGATGCGGACGTTTCCTTCGAGCGTGGCGAACTGGATGATGGCGCGCCTTTCAGGCGTGGATATTCACGATTTCGGGACTACATTCAAGGCCTATCGGCGTGAGGTCATTTCGAACATTCCTTTGTACGGGGAGATGCATCGGTTTATACCGGCGTTGGCTAGCTGGTATGGGGCGAGCATTTGTGAGATTCCGATCACGAATCCGGCGCGGGTTTCGGGGAAGAGTCATTATGGGATCGGGCGGACGTTCAGGGTGCTGTTTGACCTGCTGACGATTCGGTTTCTGCTGAAGTACATGACGCGGCCGCTGCACTTTTTTGGCAGCGTGGGTGCGTTAGGGATGTTGTCAGGTGGCGGCCTCGCGATCTGGCTGCTGGTGCACAAGCTGCTCTCCGGGCACGATGTGGCGGGGGAGCATGCGCCGCTGTTTATTATTGCGGCGGTGCTGATTCTGGCGGGGATTCAGATGATCGGCGTGGGGCTGCTGGGGGAGTTGCAGGTGCGGCACTTCTTTATGCAGTCGCAGCAGACGCCTTATACGGTTGATCGAGTGGTGAGGATGCGCGCTTCGGAAGAAGGGGTTCGGGGGTAGGCTATGCGGGCGATACAGGTTTCACGGACGGGTGGGGCGGAGGTGCTCGAATATGTCGAGGTACCAACGCCGGTGGCTGCGGCGGGGCAGGTGCTGGTGAAGATTGAGGCGTCTGGCGTCAACTTTATTGATACTTATTTGCGCGAGGGGCGGTATCCAGCGGCGCTGCCGTTTATCCCGGGGCAGGAGGCTGCGGGTACTGTTGTTGCTGTGGGTGAGGGTGTTACGGGGTTTCGCGAAAGCGATCATGTTGCGTGGACCGGGACGCGGGGGACCTATGCGGAGTACGCGTGTGCTCCGGCTTGCGATCTGTTGCATGTGCCTGCCGGATTGAGTTCGGAGCAGGCTGCGGCGGCGTTGACGCAGGGGTTTACGGCGCACTATCTGGCGTATGACACGTATGCGATTCAGAGCGGAGATACGGTGCTCGTTCATGCTGGCGCTGGCGGTGTGGGGTTGCTGCTGACGCAGATGGCGAAGCGGCTTGGGGCTGTGGTGATTTCGACAGTGTCGACTGAAGAGAAGGCGGCGTTGGCACTGGAGGCCGGAGCGGAGCATGTGGTCCTTTATACGCAGCAGGACTTTCGCGAAGAGGTGTTGAAGATTGAGCCGGGCGGGCTACCGGTGGTGTACGACTCGGTGGGGAAAACTACGTTTGAGGACTCGCTGAAATGCCTGCGGGCGCGTGGGGTAATGGTGTTGTATGGGGCTTCGAGCGGGGCGGTGCCGGCGATGGATCCGATACGGCTGATGAGCGGGTCGCTGTATCTGACGCGTCCTACGCTGAAGGATTATGTGAGGACGCGGGCGGAGCTGGAGAAGCGGGCGGAGGATGTTTTTGGGTGGGTTGCGGATGGGTCGCTGAAGTTGCGGATGGAACACACGTATCCGCTGGCGGAAGCGGGGCAGGCGCAGAGGGATATGGAGGGGCGAAAGACTACGGGGAAGGTGTTGTTGGTTCCCTGAGAGTTGTGGCAGCCCATTGATCGCATGGAGCCGCGATGAATGGGGCACCCGGATTGTGCGCGGTCCAGAAACAGGTCTCTCCGCTTTGGTCGAGATGACAAAGTTATGACGTATGGAACTTTGACTTCCATGCGGAGTGTCTTCACACTGGAAACACGCCAATTGTTTGCGACGCTGCTGTGTGGGTGTCGCTTGATTTTATTTGTAACGCAGGGAATGTACGGGAAGCGCGGTGAAACTCCGCCACTGCCCCGCAACTGTGAAGCGCGCACCTTTGAGTTGAAGGTGACGTTTGGCCGGGATAATCCCACTGACGCCACCCCGGCGCCGGGAAGGGAGAGTCGAACGAATAATGGCCAGGCTTGAAATCGCGCCAGTCAGGAGACCGGTTCCGCTGCGCACGTCAACCACGCTCTCGTAGGGAGAGCGGAGGAGTTACCGATGCTTATTTATCTGCCCGGGGCCTTGCGCCCTGATGGGGTTCGCTTGCCTTTGCGTGCGCTTTCTGTGCGACGCTTCGCCTATTTGTTGCTATTGTTTACGGCGCTGGCGGCTGATGCCGTTGTGGTGCGGGGGCGTGTGACTACACCGCTTGGCGATGCTGTACCCGGAGCGCGGGTGCAACTTGTCGAAGCGGGCAAGGTGGTCGCGGCGGTGTATGCCGGGGCTGATGGGAGTTATGAGATTCGCAGCGGTGATGCAGGACGTTTTACGTTGCTGACTTCTGCTGGCGGGTTTCTGCCGGCGGTTGGAGATGACTTCTACGGCGGCGCGGAGGATATCGTTGCGAAGAATGTTGTGATTGCGACGAACACTGTGCGCCAAGAGGTGTCGGTGACGGCGACGGGGATTGCGACGCCGATGCAGCAGCTGACCGCTCCGGTGACTGTGACGCTCGAGGATTCGGTGGCGACGCGGTTGGACGTGACTCAGGAGTTGCGGCAAGCGCCCGGAATTACCGTTGTGCAGACGGGGCAGACGGGTGGGCTTACCTCATTGTTTGTGCGGGGCGGGAACTCGACCGCGAACCTGCTGCTGATTGATGGCGTTCCGGCGGGTGATGTGGGCGGGACGTTCGATTTCGGGACGGTTAGTTCGACGGGGATTGGGCGGATTGAGCTGTATCGCGGACCGAACTCGGCGCTGTATGGAACGGATGCTGGAGCGTCGGTTGTGACGCTGAATACGCCGCGCGGTGTGACGTTGAAGCCGGTGCTGAACTACTCGGGTGACGCGGGGAATTTGCATACCTGGCGGAATGAGGTCACTGCTGGCGGTGTTGTTCAGAAGCTGGATTACTTCGGGGCGTTTTCGCGGTTCGATACGTCGAATGCGGTGCCGCGGGACAAGTATCACTCGGCTACGTCAGCGGCAAATCTGGGTTACGACATCAACGGCAGTACGTCGGCGCGGTTCACGATTCGAAATGCCGTGTCTGCGTCGGGGTTACCGAGTGCGCATGATTTTTATGGTGTGTCGTCGGATGGAAAGCAGTCGGATCAGGATCTTTATTCGGGAATTACGCTGGAGAATCGCTATAAGAGCGATTGGCACAATCTGCTTCGCTACGGCATCGCACGGAAGCGGGAGCAGGCGAAGGTGTTCAATAACGTGGGTACGCCAATTCAATTATTCCCCGGATTTTCCGAGTATTTCGGAAATGTTGTAACAATCCGGGGAGCGAATGGATATTCCACTACAGGACGCGCGTCTTTCTTCCTGCAGAATGACGATCAGGCTTCGAATCGGGACCAGCTTTATTACCAGTCTGACTATACGTTCTCACCGAAGTTCATTGGGTTGTTCGGATTTCGGTATGACAAGGAGCGCGGTGTTTTCAACGATGCAGAGTTTTCCGAGCATCATGCTATTCAGCGGACTAATTTCGAATACACATTGCAGTTTCAAGGACAGGCGTTTGGACGGCTCTTTTATTCCGCTGG
>CAZZYB010000392.1:0-1426 GCA_964658125.1 uncultured Acetobacteraceae bacterium
CATGGCCGTGTGGGACCTGACCGCAACGGAAAAACGCCCCTACGGCTATACCTCCGCTGACGCTGCCGGACTTTCGGTCTTTGAAGGCCTCATCCGCTACGACGAAGTAGTCGCCGGCGTCATTGATCACGCCATTCGTTTCACGGCGCATAATACGCAGAAGAACCCCGCCCACGGTCTCTTCGCAGCACCCGCAACTCATGCTGCCGGCACCACGAAAAACACCGACAACATCCTGGGTATGCGCTTGCGACTGCGCGCAAACTATGACATCTCTGGCTTCTCCACGACCAACCAGATCATCCTCACCGCGCTGAAGAAATACGGCATGATCCTCGCCGACAGCGGCGCCAACTTGTCCCTTCAAGGCACGCCCGACGCACGCTGGGATGACACAGATCTTTCAGCGCTGCAAAACGTGCTGTCATCTAATCTGGAAGTGCTGAAGATGGGGCCCCTGTACGATTCGACTACCGCTCCCAAGGGCGCGGCTCCCGTCGTCACCAGCTTCACTGCATCCTCCACCACAATTCCCGCGGGCGGTAGTGTCACACTCACGCCAACCGTCACCGGCGCTTCCTACAGCTACATCGATAAGGCCGGCTTCACACGCGGTCCGATCACGGTTTCGCCGGCAGCAACTACTATCTACACCCTCACCAGCAGAAACGAATTTGGGACAGCGTCAGCTTCGGTGACGGTCAACGTTGGCGGAACCCAGACGGTGCCCGCGCTCGCCTTTGTTTCAATTCCGACCAAAACGTTTGGAGCGGTGCCCTTCGCAGTGAGCGCAAGTTCGCAGTCTGCGGGCGCCCTCACGTACTCCATCGTCAGTGGACCTGCCACAATCACCGGAAGCACCGTCAGCGTGGCCGGCATCGGCACCGTGGTGGTCAAGGCGGCCCAGGCTGCCGCTGGAACTTATGGCGCTGGCACTGCCACAACAGGGTTCACGGTTCTGGCTGCCAATCCCGGGCTGGCCTTTGTCGGGATCGCCAATATGGCGTACACCGCCATACCGATGACGGCCTCCACCACAACATCTTCGACCGGCAGCATCACGTACTTGGTCGCCAGCGGACCGGCCACTATCGCCGGTAATAAGGTGACCCTTACTGGAATTGGCCCGGTCAGCCTCCGGGCCAACCAGGCTGCTGCCGGAAATTACCTTGCCGGAGTAGCAACCACCAGCTTCAACGTGACCGGCGGCCAGACTATACCAACGCTGGTCTTCACCACGATACCGACGCAAACTCTTGGAGTTGCACCTTTCGCAGTTCACGCGGGATCGGCATCGACCGGGGCCGTTGTTTATTCCGTCTTAAGCGGTCCGGCAACCCTCTCAGGAAGCCTTGTGACGCTGACTGGGGTGGGCCCGGTGGTGTTGAGGGCATCGCAGGCCGGCGCGGGTGCCTACGGACCCGCG
>CAZZYB010000392.1:1436-4384 GCA_964658125.1 uncultured Acetobacteraceae bacterium
CGCGACGTCAACCACAACCTTCGTAGTCCAGGCTGCGGCCGGGACGGTCGTTGGCGGTCACGTGTTGGTACCGACTCCTTCAGTGCGTCAACCGAGCGTAGCGATCTACATACACGTCGCTCAAAGCGGCAATGCCTACATCATGAACGCCGGCCCCACCAAGGATCCAAAGACGGGCCTCTGGTTTGCAAACGCCGCGGCCTGTGAAGCGAGTCCGACTACGTGTACCTGGACGGCGCTGCGTACCGGCGAACCGTCACTCAGCGGATACTATCCACTCCTTCGTGACATGGTCGAAGTAGACAGTACTCACGAGTTAGCCATTTTTGGTTTCAACCCGGTCTCCAAGGCATGCTCAAACTGTTCAATACAGATTCTGAACACTGCCACGAAGGCCTACAAACATGTGATTTTACCCAACCAACCTGCAGGGGAGTCACCGTCGTGTATGGCCCGCGATTCAACCGGCATCTTCTACACAATGCTGAACTACCACGCGGGCATATGGAAGAGCACAGACAACACCGCAGCCACCTGGACACAAGTTACCTCGGACTACTCAACGTTGCCCGGTGTTGTGAGTGCCCCAGGAAACATCTACACGTGCAAGGTCCTCGGCCACCGTATTTATTTCGGGGGAGAGGGTGGTGTCCTTAGCTGTGACTTGGCTTTCGCATCCTGCTCAGAGGACTATCTTCCCTTCGGAACCGGACAGCGCAATTTCACCGGCCAACTCGCAGATGTGGACGAAGGTGGGACCACCGACCCCACCATGATGCTGGAATGCTGCAAGCAGGACCTCAGTGTCCCGAACTATGTTCCGTATTCTCGATTTTCAAATGGGGTATGGACGCAGCTAACGACCGCATCAGGCCTTCCGCAATATGGCCAACAGTACTACTTTGACACGTTTTCTCAGGCTGTGGGAACGGGAACGGCGCGGCGTTATTACGCGATGTTCCAAAGTAGCAGACCGCCAAACACTGTCTATAAAAGCACCGACTCCACCGGAACATCCTTTGCGCCCTTTACGCCGCCGCAATGGCCGAAGGGGACCGCAAGCTACTCAATATGGCAGATGACTACTGACCCGCGAAACGGAGCTATGTGGGCTCTTTTCATAGGCTCGTCCGGCACGGGGGTTTACATCACTCCGTAGGAATCGGGTGTTCCCTGTTGCTTCACACTGCAGCTGACAGCTCATTCGCTTAGATCTTTGACGGCGCGGCGAGTTAGCTCTCGCTTCGTGGGCGGTGACGTTCGGACGACGGATGGCGCCAAGCTTCCGTTGATGGCCGTGGATTTACAGCTCCGTTCTCAGTGAGGCACCAGAATCTGCTAAAGCCCCAAGTCGCGATGCAGCATTGCTATACCGCAACTGGTCAACGCAATGCCTACAGTCAAGGCATGGACTGAAAGCGCGGGGAAAGGATGATGAGATTCCGGAGAGAATCGAGCTGGTTACAGCAATGTTCCCGATCTACGTACGTGGATACGTAGATACTGTACGGCACTACTAGCTGAGGCCGGGATCGGGCCGTTGGTGCGTGTGCGGAAAGGCCGCCGTCAGAGCCGACGCGAATATGTTACGGAAAGTGAGTGGTCGGGGCGGAGAGATTCGAACTCCCGACCCTCTGCTCCCAAAGCAGATGCGCTACCAGGCTGCGCTACGCCCCGACATTCTTCTATGATATCGCATTCGGGAGGGGCTAGCGAGGGCCTCGAGCGTCGGCTCCGAAGCTGTGTAGGATGCTGATGCTTAGCCATGTAAAGAGCATGAACGGGATAAGCGCAAGGACTACGAGGCCCAGGCCCAGCGCGCCCATGAATAGCCAGTCGCGCCAGGTGTCACGCTTGCCGGTGAGCAGGGTGCGTTCTAGCAGGTGGTAGTTGCGGCGGTTGGCACGCCAGCCTATGTCGAAGAGGTTGCCGAGGAACGGAACCATGCCGACGACGACCTCTACGCCCACGTTAGCGACCATGCGCGCGATGGTGACCATCGGCGCTCCGCGAAAGTAGGCGGCGACTACGATGATGCAGCTGGCGAGGCCGCCCAAAGCGTCTCCAATACCGGGGACGAAGCCAATGATGCCGTCGAGGCCGAACCGGATGTTTGTGCCGGGCACGCGGAACCAGGTGTCGAGCACGCGTGAGAGGATGTCGAGGTTCTCGTCCCGGAACAAGCCCCCGGCGGCGTTCATCCGAGGGCGAACCGCGTCAGCTGATTGAGCGCCCGGCGGCAGAATCTCAGGTGGTATGGAACGTACGTTCATCGGGCACTCCTCTGGCCAATCTTCTATTGGATGCTATAATCGAAGACATACGGCGGCTATAGTTCAGTGGCAGAACGCCGCTCTGTGGCAGCGGATGTCGTGGGTTCGAAACCCACTAGCCGCCCCAATCTTCTCCTCTCCCTCCAATTTTCCCGTGTGATGCGAGCTCCTGACGGATTTCCTTTGCGTCGCCCCGGCAAACCTCAAGCGCCCTCTCCAGCAAACACTCTGGCGGCTGCCCCTCCACGGCTGTTCGTGGGTACTTCGGGGTGGGCCTATCCCAGTTGGAAACCCGAATTCTATCCTGAAGGCTTGCCGGCGAAGAAGTTCCTCCCGTTTTACGCTTCACAGATGAACTCAGTGGAGGTGAACTACACCTTTCGCAAGCTGCCGAGTGCGAAGGCCCTAGCGGAATGGCTCGCGGCAACACCAGAAGGCTTCCGCTTCAGCTTCAAGGCCCCGCAGCGGATCACACACTTCAAGCGCCTGCGGGAGTGCGAGGCGGACTTGGCGCAGCTTGTCGAGATCTTGAAGCCAGTCCGGGAGGCGGCCAAAATGGGCTTGCTGCTCTTCCAGCTTCCACCGAACTTCAAGCCGGATGCGGAGCGTTTGCGAACTTTCCTGGGTGCAGAGGTGTTCCGGCACGATGGAGCTCCGCCCCTGGCATTTGAATTC
>CAZZYB010000393.1:0-4380 GCA_964658125.1 uncultured Acetobacteraceae bacterium
CGCTATCAAGATACCAGCGCGCGAGATTGTAACCCCGCTGTCAAGTTGCGTTTCCGGCGATTCGTGGATAGCATCCAAGCCAGAGACCGGCCTACAAAGTTGGTGCTCGGATAACGCAGGTTGAACCAATACTCATTGAACAGGGGTTTGGCTCGTGAATTTAGCTCGGTGTGCTATGTCCGCCAGTCCGGAAAGCCTAAAGAGCCACGGCTGAATCCCACCGCTATAAGGCGGGTTCACCTGCGCCCCGCAGCACGGCCCCGTGGGTCGGTCTTTGCTTTTACAGCAGAGCGAAGAGGGTAGAGTGAAGAGCGATGGGAACCGCTCCGCGTATCCTTGAGAGTGATGCTGTTTTCACTCCGAGCGCTGGCGATACTTCTCCCCGGATATATCCGTGTAGGTGGACTGCACGTGCCGGTGTATGGACTTTTTGCGGCATTCGGCCTCGTCGCTGCCCTTTTGCTTTCGCAGCGGACGGCCGCGCGAGTAGGCATCGCCCCTGACAAACTCTGGGACGCGGGAGTCTTCGCCGTAGTCGCCGCCTTGATCGCCTCGCGCGTCCTGCTGATCGCCTTCGACTTGCACTCTTTCCTTAAATTCCCGCTGCTCATCCTGGCGCTCCCCTCGCTCACCTACACCGGCATGTTCCTCGCCGCAGTAATGGTCTGGGGATGGTTGCGCTGGAAGCGCCTTCCCATTCTCGACGTGCTCGACGCCTGGGCTCCATGCGCCGCTTTGCTGGCAGCGATCCTCAGCATCGGCCACTTTTTCGAAGGCACCGACGCGGGCATGCCCACGCGCCTTCCCTGGGGAGTCGTAACGCCCGGCGACAGCGTTCTTGGCCGCGTGCACCCAGTCCAGATTTACGCCGGTGTCGTTGCGCTCGCACTCTGCCTGCTACTGTTACGCAAATTACCGCAACGCAAGTTCCCAGGCGAAGTCGCCGCACTTGCGCTCATGCTTGGCGGAGCCGGCGCCTTCCTGCTCGACATGCTGCGTCAGCCCGCTGAAAGTTCCGGTGACACACTGCTCGATCCGAATCAATTTGTGGCCGCGGCAGCGATCATGGCCGGCGTCATTGTGTGGATCACCACGAAGCCGGATCCTCGTGAGTCTTACCGTGGAACCTTCGAGCCCGCACCACAAGAAAGAGAGTTGGTCTAAATGCCATCCAAGAACATGCTTCCCAAGGGCGACCGCCGCGTCTCCGTCAAAAAGCAATACCGCGAGCACCGCACCCTCATCCAGGAACGCGAAGCCGCCGCCCGCGCCGCCGGAGAAGTTCTCGAACCGGAAGATCGCCCCTCCGGCTACGACACGGCCGACTTCACTCCGCTGCATACCTCGCCCTACGCCAACGTCCCCGGCCTGGTCACCACCGGTCCCACCACCAGCAAGCATCCGCAGGAAGAAGCGACGATGTCCAGGCCGCGCTACTCCGCGCCGCGCCTCCCTGAAGCTGAAAAGCCCGAGATCCAGGTCCTCGAAGACCTTGAGCCCGAAGACGGCATCCGCACCCTCACTGCCGAAGCCGCCGCCAAAGACATGCGCCTCGACGCCTATCTCGCCAAGGCCATCCCCGACATCAGCCGCGCGCGCGTCACGCTGCTGATCGAAAACGGCCAGGTCACCGTCGACGGCGAACCCGCCAAAGGCAAAGTAAAACTCAAAGGCGGCGAACTCATCGAGATCGAAGGCGACCCCAAGCCCGAGCCGCTCCATGCCACCCCCGAAGACGTCCCCCTCGACATCGTCTACGAGGATGACGACCTCGCCGTGGTCAACAAGGCCGCCGGAATGATGGTCCACGCCGGTGCCGGGGACGAAGAACGCAATCGCGGCACCCTCGTCAACGCGCTCCTGTTCCACATGGGCAAAAACCTCTCGCAAATTTCAGGCGACCTCCGTCCCGGCATAGTGCACCGTCTCGACAAGCAGACCAGCGGCCTCATCGTCGTCGCCAAAAATGACAGTACCCATCGCAAGCTCGGTGAAATGTTCGCCGAACGCCGCCTCCGCAAAATCTACATCGCTCTCGTCCACGGCGAAATGGACGGCGAACAAGGCACCGTCTCCCTTCCCATCAGCCGCGACGTCGTCCGCCGCACCCGCATGACGACCCGCCGCATGGGCGGCCGTAGCGCCGTGTCTCACTGGCGAGTCCTCGAGCGCGTGGACGGCCGCTACGGCAAGTTCACCCTCGTCGAAGTCCGCATCGAAACCGGCCGCACCCACCAGATCCGCGTTCACATGCAGGCGCTCGGACACCCCGTCGTCGGCGACTACCTCTACGGCGCCCCGCACCTCATCCAGCCTGTCTCGAAGTCCGACGACGGCGACCCCATCGAGCTCGAACGCAACTTCCTGCACGCCGCCGAGCTCGAATTCCTCCACCCCCGCACCAGGGAGCGGCTGGAGCTCAAGTCCGGCCTGCCCCCGGAGCTGGTCACAACCCTTGACCATTTACGCGCCTAACGCACGCCCCGCACGTCCAAGTTGGTAAGATGAACCTTGTGAATAAGCACGCAACACAGAGCATCCTGGGCCGCTGTGCGACCGCGGTCGTCCTCCTCGCATCCGTCGCACCCTTCCTCCACGCGCAGACCCCCACGCCTCCGCCGCTACCGCCAGCCCCTGCTACCGCCCCTGCGCCCGCCGGCCAGCAGCCCGCGCTCACGCCGCGCGACGAGAACGCGCCCCCTGACTCCGGTCAGGCCAGCTCCATCACCGTCACCGTCAACGAAGTCGATCTCATCTTCACCGTCTTCGGCAAGAACGGCCACTTCGTCACCGGCCTGCAGCAGCAGGCATTCGGCTTGCTCGACGACGGCAAGCCTCCGGTCCGCGTGCGCAGCTTTACGCAGCAGACCAACCTCCCGCTGCGTGTCGGTATCCTGCTCGACACCAGCAACTCCATCCGCCAGCGTTTCCAATTCGAGCAGGAAGCGGCCACCGACTTCTTCCTCCAGGTGCTTCACCCTGCCGACCGCGCGTTCATCCAGGGCTTCGACGTACAGACGGACCTCTCCCAGGACTTCACCAATCGCATCGACCTGCTGGACACCGGCATTCGCAAGCTGCGTCCCGGCGGCGGAACGGCGCTCTTCGACGCGCTCTACAAAACCTGCCGCGACCAGATGCTGACCCTCAAGGAAAAAAGCGCCGTCCGCAAGGCTCTCGTCCTCGTTTCCGATGGCGACGACGACTACAGCCGCGCTCTCGAGTCCGACGCCATCAAGATGTGCCAGCGCGCGGAAACCATCGTCTACACCATCAGCACCAACGTCGGCCCCAGCCAGGACAAGGGCGACGACATCCTCCGCCAGATCGCCGACGCCACCGGCGGCCAGTCCTTCTTCCCCCGCCGCATCGAAGACGTCGCCATTGGCTTCCGCAACATCGAAGAAGAGCTCCGCAGCCAGTACCTCCTGGTCTACACCCCGGCCGACTTCAAGCAGGATGGGTCCTTTAGAACCATCTACTTACACTCCCTTGACCCCCGCTACACGGTTCGCGCCAAGAAGGGCTACTTCGCCCCCAGGGCGCAGCGGTAGGAAACCGCAGGACAACGCCAAGGCCCCACCACCTACCCCGTAGCGTTCCTTCGCGTTCGTAGCGCCTTGGCGTTTTCTTTTGGCCACCGCGCCTACCCCAACGTAAGTTTCCGGGATAACTTTTTCCGCAGCCTCGTGTCTCTAACTAACAGAGGATTACCCGCGATGAAGCTGCGTCTACTTGCGCCCACTCTAACCCTGGCTCTTGCCGCCGCCGGCCTCGCCGCTCAGCAGCCCCTCGGAGCTCGCGAAGCCCTGGCCAACATGACCTCGCAGCCAGCCACTCATACAGCGTTCACCCTCGACAAAGACGCTCTCCAGACCGCCGAGGGACTCTTCGACCAGCGCCCCGGAGCCGAGCGCGCCGTCGCTGCTTTGAACAGCATTACCTTCGAGAACTTCCGCTACCACGAGCCCGCTTTCTACATCCCCGAAAGCATGGCGCAACTCGTCGCCGCGTACAACCGCGCCGGCTGGAAGCACCTCGTCAACCAGAATGCGCCGCCCCGCGAGTCCGCCTCGCCCCGCAGCCAGTTGACCGACCTCTGGCTGCACTTCCACGGCACCGAAATCGACGACGTCATGGTCCTGGTGCGCTCGCCTAAGAACATGTCGGTAGTAGAAGTTTCGGGCCTGCTCCGCCCCCTCGACCTCGTCCACCTCAGCGGCCACTTCGGCATCCCCAAAGTCGACCCCAACGCCGTCATGGTGCCCGCCCCGCCAGGCCGGTAAAGGCAGAGTGTAGACACTAGAGCGTAGAGCGTAGAGAAAGGCGGCCGACGATTTGGGATCACCGTTTCCTATCGCGCGAACGGAGTGTCGTTAG
>CAZZYB010000394.1:0-4365 GCA_964658125.1 uncultured Acetobacteraceae bacterium
ACAAATCCTGATCAAGCACGGCGGAGACATCCGTGTAGAGTCAGTCGTCGGGCAGGGCACGAAGTTCATTCTGCGCTGGCCGCGCAAGTGTGCGGGCGCCATCCACGCTGAAGATGAAGCGCACCTAGCGCACGCCGCCCAGTAACTCCACGAAGCGATGGAAGCCCGCAGAGCGCGCCGCAGCGTTCTCCGCGCTTGCATTCGGAGCCTCGCCGGCCCGCATGAAGCCGTGCCCAGCGCCGTCATACGTGACGGGCTCATACGTCTTGCCTGCGGCCTTCATCGCGACGATCGTATCGGGAACGGTCGCCGTGACGCGCGCATCGTTCCCCGCGTAGAACCCCCACACCGGAGCTGTAATGTTGGCAAGCGTGTCCGCTGGCGGCGGCGTTCCGTAGAACACCATCGCCCCGCTCAGGTCCTTGCGGTGAGTCGCAAAGCGAAAGCTCTCGCTGCCGCCAAAGCAGAAACCAGCGACAAATAATTTGCCGTTCGCGGCGGGAAGCTTCTTGCCGTAATCCGCCGCGGCATCGAGGTCGGCGGTGATTCCCGCTTTGTCGAGCGTGGACACGGCCTTGGTCACCTGGTCGGGAGCAAAGGCCGAGGTTCCACCCGGGGACGCGGGCACAAACGCCGCTCCGGGCGACGCGGGCGCACTGTGATCATGTTCCGCGGGAGCCGCTGCAGGTGCGGCAGCGGGACCGGGAGCAGGGCCGTAGCCACTCAGCAAATCCGGCTCGACGACGATGTAGCCTGCGCCGGCGACTTCGTCCGCCATCTCACGCGCCCAATCGCTCTGGCCAAAAATTTCATGGATCATCACAACCACCGGCGCCTTGCCCTTGATCTCGGGGTAGACCACCCAGGCCTGCAGCTTGCGGCCGCTGGCTTCCGTGATAGTGACAAACTCTCCGTGCCGCGGGCTCTTGGCAAGGTTCGCCTTTGCCCAGTCCTGCGCCACCGCGCTGCCGCCAAGCGTCAACGCCGCCGCTGCCATTCCACTGACAAAAATCTTCATGCGAGCGAGTTTAGCACCATGGGCGTCGTGAAGTGTTAGCTGGGCAGGCAGGGCGGCGACAAGGATTTAGGGGTTGCTGTTCCTCTTCATACCGTTGCGGAAAGGAAGCCGGTAGACGACCCCGACTGTCGCGAACGAGGGCGATAGCGTGAAGTCGCGCGTGTTGCCAACCAGACCATTTTTTCCGAAATCAGCGAAGTCGAACTGGAAGTCCGCCTTGGCCTGGAAGTACCTGGACAGATCGTAGTTAACGCCACCACCTACAACCTTCGCGAAAGCTGTGTCATGGACGTATGTAGAGGGGATCGGCTGTTTAAACGTCAGGCGGGTAGCACCGATCAACCCATCCACGTAAGGATGAAAACGCTTCATGTCAGCCTGAAGTCTCAAGCCGATCAGGGTGTTCGATTCATTGATCGTCTTGCCGGTATTGAAATTGTAGCGGGCCTCTATGGACGGAGCCAAAAGCCTGTGGAAGTAACGCGTAAAGTCGATGCCAACTGTCCCGCCATTATCGCCAA
This sequence comes from uncultured Acetobacteraceae bacterium, assembly GCA_964658125.1. Taxonomy (GTDB): domain Bacteria; phylum Acidobacteriota; class Terriglobia; order Terriglobales; family Acidobacteriaceae; genus Granulicella. Next base: position 1,540 of record CAZZYB010000394.1, read on the forward strand.
ACGGGCCGTAATCGGGGAGTGAATGCGTGTATCCGCCGAAAACTGAAAACTCTCCTTCGCGCGTACCTGTGGGTGCACTTTGCTGCGCGTGGGCCGCCGAACCAAGAGCCAAAGTGGCGCATGCCACAGCCATCAACATTGCGGCTCGAACCAGCGAGCGGTTACCCTTCGCCCCAACGGCGAACATCGTTTCCGCAGTTTTCCCAATGCAGTAGCGCTTATCGTCGGTTGCCATGATCACCTCTGGTACTGTGATGCGTTATTGGAATCGCATGTTGTACCCGAGATCGTCACTTTTAGCGCTCAACGGTCGTTATCGAACATCGAACCCACAATGCCGCCGACGATTCCCGCCGTGCCGATATTGCGCACATTCTCGCTGCGCCCGCTCGGCATGTATCGCTGTAACTGGTGCGCGAGGTTCGAGATCGGCAGCGTCTGCAGCCACACGCGGCCCGGCCCTGTCAGCGCCGCCAGGAATATGCCGTCGCCGCCGAAGATCATGTTCTTGATGCCCGGAATCGTCGTGATCTGGAAGCTCACAGAAGCCTGGAATGCGCCGACGTGCCCCGGATGCACACGCAGCGTCTCGCCCGGCGCCAGGTCGCGGATGACGACCTCGCCGCTAAGCTCCAGCCAGCATGTGCCGACACCGTTGATCTTCTGCAGCAGGAATCCGTCTCCGCCAAAGATGCCCGCACCCAGCGACTGCTGGAAGCCCACCGTCAGTTGCACCATCGGCGTAGCGCACAGAAAGCCGTGGCGATGAATCAGGTACTCATGTCCGGGATTGATCTCAACCGGCATGATGTGGCCCGGAACCTTCGTACAGAACGCCACTTCGCCGGGTGCGCCATAGGCCGTGTACTCGGTCATGAACAGAGTGCCGCCGCCGACCACGCGCTTGATCGCACCAAAAAATCCGCCGCCGCCCGCCATCTGCGTATGCGTCGTCATGTTGATGGACTGTGTCATCCAGCTCAGCTCGCCGGCTTCCGAAATCAAAGCCTCGCCCGGTTGCAGCAGCACTTCCAGCACCGGCATCGTGGTTCCAACAATCCTCGATTGCATCGTTTTCCCTCGCGAAATTACGACCCTTCGCAGAACATCCTACGCCATACCGAGGTGTAAAGTTCCACCGATGCTACCGTTACCACAGGAGCGGAAATCGACCATGCACATCGATCTCGACCACGCGGAGTCCGGTCGCGCATTTCGCAGCCGCTTCTGTGTGATCGGAGGCGGCATCGCCGGCCTCCTACTCGCCAACCGTCTCGCTGAGCGCGGCGCCGATGTGCTGCTGCTCGAAGCCGGAGGCCTCGACCTCGAAGACCGCAGTCAGACCCTCTACGACGCGGAGATGGGGGGCGAGCGACACACCGGCACAACCGAAGGCCGGTTCCGCACTTTCGGCGGCTCGTCCACGCGCTGGGGCGGACAGCTGCTGCCCTACACCGCCGACATTTTCCAGCCGCCCGAGGGCGCGCCGTCCGTCGGGTGGCCTATCGCCGGAGCTGAAGTGTCGCCGTTTTATAAGGAGCTGCAACAGACCCTCGGCGTCAACGATCTGCCGTTCGAACGCCAGTTGTTCTGCGCCCTGGGCAAGCCCTCCGTAAGCTTCTCGCCCGACATGCGTCTGCGCTACTCGAAGTGGATGCCCTTCGCGCGCCGCAACCTTGCGAAAACGCTGGGCACAGCCGCGCTGGCACACCCGAATATCACGATCGTCACCCACGCCAATGTCGCGGAATTGACCAGCGATTCGGCAGGCCGCATCAGCGCCGCCCGCGTCCTCGACTACGCCGGCCGTGAGTTTCGTTGCGAAGCCGACGAGTTCATTGTCGCCAGCGGCACCATCGAAAGCGCGCGCCTCCTGCTCAGTTCGCCCGCGGTGCCAAACCTCCACGACCAGCTCGGCCGCTACTTCCACGACCATATCTCCTGGCAGGCTGCGGAGTTTGAGTCGCCCGAGCGCGAGCGCCTGCTCGAACGGCTCGGCCCCTTCTTCGTCGACGGCACACTGCACACCTGCAAGATCGAAGCCTCGCCCGCCCTGCGCGCGCGAGAAAACCTCCTCGCCGTCATGGCCCACATCACCATCGAAGAGCCTGAAGACTCCGGCCCCGCTGCTATACGCAACCTGCTCGGAGCCGTGCAGAAGGGCAACCTGCGGCAAGCGCTCGGTAGCAACTTGATACCAGTTCTTCGCGGCAGCGGAGACGTGGCCCGCCTCGTCATCGACTCTCGCTTCAAAAAACGCCGCGCGGTCAGCAAGCGCGCCCGCGTCTTCCTGCACATCGACCTCGAACAACCCCCCACCGCCGAGAACCGCATTCGACTCTCTACCGATACTGACGCGCTCGGTCTGCGCAGAGCCGTCGTTCAATGGAATATCGGCGACCGCGAGCGAGACACCGCCACCCGCTTCGCACCCATCATTCGCCAGGAACTCAACGCGCTTGAACTCGCTCCAAAACAATGGCAGCCAACGCCCACCTTCACCGACGCCTTCCACGGCATGGGCGGCCTGCGTATGGGCGCCGATCCCCGCGAAAGCGTCGTCGACCCCGACCTCCGCGTCCACGGCCTCGACAATCTGTACGTGGCAAGCTGCGCCGTCTACCCCTCTGGCGGCAGCTCAAATCCCACATTTACTTTGATGGCGCTGGCTCTGCGCCTGGCGAATCTGCTTACAGCGCCGCGCGAATCTCCGCCAACTCCGCACTCGTAAACCGGCACTCTTCAACCGCACGGATATTCGCGCGGATATGATCAGGCTGCAGCATCGCCGGAATCACAGCCGAAATCCCCGTTCCATCGAGGATC
>CAZZYB010000395.1:0-4356 GCA_964658125.1 uncultured Acetobacteraceae bacterium
CCCGCCGCCCCGTGCAGCGCCGCCCCAAGCGCCGGCATCCCCAGCAGCCCCGCCCCAACCGCCACCAAGCCAGCCAAAACACTCCACCCCGGAACCGACCTCCGCCGAACCATCCCCGCCACGATCATCACTACCGACAACAGCCCGCAAGCCCACGCCTCCGACCGCAGCGTAGACCCCATCTCCGGCCACGGATACGCCAGCATCCACCGGCTAGCCGCCAGCAAACACAGCAGCCCAAACGGCACCCCAACCCGCCACACAGCAACCTTCATCGCTCTCCAATCCTGCCACGAATGTGTCATCTCGACCGGAGTCCGCGCTCTTTGCGGACGCAGTGGAGAGACCTGCTGTTTTCCTGTGCCGACACGAAACTCCCACAAACACCGAAGCCGCGCACAAGGCGCGGCTCCGGTACACATCACACCAGCGACTTAGCTGGCGACCCCGCCACCCGCCGGAGCCGCTCCACCGCCACCCGCACCCGGCTTGCGTCCGCCACGGCGACGGCGTCCACGACGCTGTCCTCCAGGCCCACGCTCGCCAGCCGCGGCAACAGTTCCAGCAACCGCAGGAGCCGCGCCCTCAGCGCCATTCTCCTCCGTACCTTCCTCGTCGCCTTCCAACTCATCATCGTCCTCGAAGTCGTCTCCGCCTTCAAGCACGATCGTCTCCTGTGGCGCCGGCCGTTCAGGCCGCTCCGTCCGCTCAGCACGAGGCCCCCGATCACGATCAGGCCGCGGCCCACGATCGCCGCGCTCCGAACGCTCCGGACGATCCGAGCGCTCGCGACCACCGCCGCCACCGCCATCCGCACCTTCCGGAATCTCCGGCAGTCCAAGCTTAGCGCGCTGCTCACGCAACACAGCCTTACGCGAAAGCTTCACGCGATTGCCTTCGATAGCCAGCACCTTCACCAGCACCTGGTCGCCTTCGCGAAGCTCGTCCTTCACTTCCTTCACGCGATGTTCCGCGATCTCGGAAACGTGCAGCAGGCCATCCGTTCCGGGGAAGATTTCGACAAACGCGCCGAACTCCGCCAGCCGAACTACCTTGCCCAGATACGTCTTGCCGACTTCCGGCACAGCCGTAATATCCGAGATCATCTGGATCGCGCGCGCCAGACCATCGGCATCGCTCGAAGCCACATTTACCCGTCCGGTATCGTCGACGTCAATCTTAACGCCGGTCGCATCCACAATGCCACGAATGACCTTGCCGCCCGGCCCAATCAGGTCGCGGATCTTGTCCGTAGGAATCATGATCGTGTGAATGCGCGGGGCAAACTGCGACTTCTCTTCGCTCACACCGGGTTGCGCAGCGTCCATCTTGTCGAGCAGCCACAGCTTGCCAACGCGAGCCTGTTCCAAAGCCTCGCGCATGATCTGGGCTGTAATTCCCATAATCTTGATGTCCATCTGCAGCGCCGTAATGCCCTTGCGCGTTCCGGCCACCTTGAAGTCCATATCGCCGTAGTGATCTTCAGCGCCTGCAATGTCGGTCAGAATGGCATAATTCTCGCCTTCCTTCACCAAGCCCATCGCCACACCGGCAACCGATCCCTTGATCGGAATACCCGCCGCCATCAACGACAGCGAAGCTCCGCAGACCGTAGCCATCGAAGACGATCCATTCGACTCCAGGATGTCCGAAACCACGCGCAGCGTATAAGGAGATTCCTCCTCACCCGGCAGCACAGCTTCAATCGCACGCCACGCCAAGGCGCCGTGTCCGATCTCGCGACGACCCACGCCAGTCATACGCCCAACCTCACCAACCGAGAACGGCGGGAAGTTGTAATGCAGCATGAACTTGCGCTTCTGCTCGCCCTGGTAGCTCTCCATGCGCTGCGCATCGTCAGTCGTTCCCAGTGTCACCGACACCAGCGCCTGCGTCTCGCCACGCGTAAACAGCGACGATCCATGCACGCGCGGCAATACGCCGGTCTCGATCGTGATCTCGCGAATCTGATCGAACGCGCGATGATCGGGACGAATGCGGTCATTCAAAACCTGCTCGCGGAAGATGTTCTCGCGCATCTTCTCGTAGTAGGTCGAAAGCTTCTTCGAGGCGTCCTTATCGTCAGCCGGGAGTTCCTTCTTAAGCTCGTCCTTGATCGCCTTCACCAGCGCATAGCTCTCAAACTTCGGATGCTTCTGTGTATCCAGCGCATCCTTCAGGCGATCGCCAACCTTCGCCATCAGGCCATTCAGATACTCGGTGTCGACCACAGGCTCGGTCACCGTACGCTTGGTCTTACCCGCACGCGAAACCAGGTCGTCGATACCCGCAACGATCTTCTTGATCTCCACATGCGCAAACTCAATCGCGCCCACAACGGCTTCTTCCGACACTTCCTTCGAGCCCGACTCCACCATCACGATGCCGTCTTTGGTGCCGACAACCATGATGTTCAGCAGGCTCGTAAGCCGCTCGGTGTAGGTCGGATTCACAATGTACTGGCCATCGATAAACCCAATGCGAACCGCGCCCACCGGACCATGGAACGGAATGTCCGAAAGCGCCAGCGCACAGCTCGCGCCGTTGATGCCGAGCACGTCCGGATCGTTTTCCTTGTCAGCCGAGTACACAAACGCCACAACCTGCGTCTCGTTCCTGAAGGCCTCAGGAAACAACGGACGGATCGGGCGATCAATCTGACGCGACGTCAGAATCTCCTTCTCCGACGGGCGTCCCTCGCGCTTGATGAAGCCTCCGGGGATGCGTCCACCGGCGTACGTGAACTCGCGATACTCAACGGTCAACGGGAAAAAGTCGATGCCTTCCTTCGGGTCAGGCGAAGCGGTTGCGGTAGCCAGCACGGCGTTGTCGCCGCTGGTCGTAAAGGCGGCGCCAGGCGCCTGCTTCGCGATGCGGCCAGTCTCAAACTTGATGTGCTTTCCACCGGAAAGCTCTACGGTTACGTCCTGTTTCATATGTGATTCCTCGTGTTCTTTCGATCTTCTCTTCTGTCTCTAAGCTTGCTCAAATGCCGGCAAAGACAACGACCCCGCCGAACTGAATCGGTGCGGGGCCAGTGCTGTTGCTGCGGATGCTCCGACGACGGGCGTCTACGCAGCGCATAGTGCCTTTTGCGGCATCAATTTGTGGGGTACAAGTCGGCGCGTTCAAAGCCGCTCCAGCCTGAACCTCAAAGATATGAGGGTCCAACAGTCTTTCCTCAATGCGGATACAAAACGTGATCGCGCGAAAAGCGCGGGCACCGCAAACTACTTGCGGATACCCAGCTTCGCGATAACGTCACGGTAGCGGTCAGAATCAGTCTTCTTCAGGTAATCAAGAAGACGGCGGCGCTTGCTGACCAGCATCAACAGGCCACGGCGGGAGCCGTGATCCTTCTTGTGCATTTTAAAATGCTCGGTCAACTCGCCAATACGCTCGCTCAAAATCGCGATCTGAACCTCGGGACTGCCCGTGTCAGATTCATGCGTACGGAATTTTGTGATGATGTCAGTTTTCTTTGCGGATGCCAACACGGCAGATACGTACTCCTAATTCTTTTTTCTCTAGTCCACTTCTCTCAGTGTCCAACTAATCTTACCACGCTAAAACGGTCCGGAAGACAGTTCGGGTGCCCCATTCATCGCGCGGCAGTTGGCGCGATGAATGGGACACCCGAGGACTCCTACGCGACATTCGTCCTCAAAAACTCCAGCGTCCGTTCCCGAGCCAGCTTCGCGGCCTCCGCGTTATAGTGCCCCGGATCGACATCCCGATTGAACGCATGACCCGCACCCTCATAAACAAAGACCTCAACCTCCGGATGCGCTGACCGCACCGCCTCAACCTGGTCCTTGCCGATATGGTCATCCTCCGCCCCAAAGTGCAGCATCACCGGGCAGGCAGGCTCCTCGCTCGCAAACTTCCCGACACCGCCCGCGTAATACCCCACGCAGCAGCTAGGCTCCATCTTGTAAATTTCCCCGCGAGTAGCCACCCACCACGCCGTCAACCCGCCATAGCAGTACCCCACCACGCCGATCCCCTTGCCTTCCTTCGAGGCAAACTCATAAGCCGCCGCCACATCCATCAACGTAGGCTCAGGCTTCAATCGCGGATAAAGCTCCATCGCCTTCTTCTGATCTTCACCCTCGTATTTCAACTCCAGATCACGCTCAAAGCGATCGAACAGCGCCGGAGCCACCACCACAAACCCATCCTTCGCATACCCATCGCAAACACTGCGAATATGCGCATTGATCCCATAGATTTCCTGCACCAGCACCAACACGCCGAGCGCTTCGCCTTCCGGCCGCGCCACATACGCCGAAAGTTCATGCCCGTCCGCCGCCGTCAACTTCACCCACTCACTCATGGACCATCCTCCTGTCTACT
>CAZZYB010000396.1:0-4355 GCA_964658125.1 uncultured Acetobacteraceae bacterium
TGGGCATGAAGCATCATTCGGCGTCGCCCGGACGATTGGCAGGGTGCGCGCTGCTGATTGCGGGTGTCTGGCTGGTTGCGAAGTTTTAGGTGGCTTAGTGCGGAGCGCAAGCGAAACGCAGATTCCCTTCGGGAATGACAAACAACTAAGCGCCATCAAAACGCAGATTCCCTTCGGGAATGACAAACAAATAATCAGGACAGTCCTCTAAACTTGGGGGTGTGACTAGTGAAGCGATCCCTTCCACGATGCAGGCTGCGGTTTATCGCGCCATTGACGATGTTCAGACTGAGACAGTCAATGTTCCTGCGATTGGCGCCGGCGAGGTGCTGGTGCGGATCGACACGTGCGGGATTTGCGGCACGGATCTGAAGAAGATTCATACGGGATCGCACGCTGCTCCGCGGGTGTTCGGGCATGAGATGGCGGGGACGATTGCGGCTGTCGGTGAGGGTGTTCCCGGTTTTGAAGTGGGCGAGCGGGTGATGGCGTTTCATCATATTCCTTGCGGTCATTGTTTCTATTGCCGCAAGAAGACGTTTGCGCAGTGTGAGACTTACAAGAAGGTTGGTACGACGGCGGGTTTGGGCGAGGCTGCGGGGGGTGGGTTTGCGGAGTATATCCGCGTGATGGATTGGATCGTTGGTGATGGGATTACGCCGGCGGGGCTGATCAAGATTCCGGACGATATCCCGTTTGAACAGGCGGCGTTTATTGAGCCGGTGAACACTTGCTTCAAGGCGGTGAAGATGCTGGCCTTGGAGCCTGACGATACGGTTCTGGTGATTGGGCAGGGAAGCATCGGCGTGATTCTTGCGGCGCTTGCGAATCAGACCGGGGCGACCGTGTTGACATCGGACCTCTATCCGGAGCGTCATGCGGTGGCGGCGAAGTTTGGTTTGTCGCACCCCATCGTCTCCGGAAAAGACGGGGCTCCCGGGGATGTGGTTGCTACGGCGAAGGCTGCGACGGACGGACGCGGTGCGGATGTGGCGCTGGTGGCGGTGGGTGCGGATGCGTTGATTGCGACGGCGATGGCGGCGGTGAGGCCGGGTGGGCGCGTGATGCTGTTTGCGAGTACGCAGCATGGGACGGCGCCGTTTGATCCGGCGGCAGTGTGCATGGACGAGAAGACGCTGATGGGGTCGTACTCGGCTTCGGTGGCGATTCAGCAGGAGGGGATCGACCTGGTGTTTGATGGGTACCGGTCGGGGAAGATGGATTTCACGCAGTTGATCTCGCACCGGTTTTCACTGGGAGAGGCTGCGGAGGCGGTGAGGCTGGCTTCGAATCCAATAGCGGATTCCATGAAGATCGTTTTCAAGCCGGGCAGTTAGTTCAAACGTAACAATTTATTGGACCCGACTTAATCCGTTGCATAAATCAATGGATTAGAATCCGGCCATGCAACTCGACGCGGCCGCCGTGCGTACTGCTCTGGCCAGCGGGGAGTTCACGCCTCTTTTTCAACCTGTTGTGGCGATACGAACGGGGCAACTGGCGGGGTTCGAAGTGCTCGCCCGATGGGACCATCCGGTTGCGGGGAGACTTTCTCCAGACTCGTTCATACACGTGGCAGAGAGGGATGAGTGGATTTCCGAGTTGACGACGCAGTTGATGCGGCAGGCCTTCGCTGCTGTTGCGTTGCTTCCGGGAACTTTGGACCTTGCGTTCAATCTTTCGGCTGTCCAGTTGCATGATCGGCGGCTGCCAGAATTGATACGCGATATCGCATCGGAGACCGGTTTCCCGCTGAACTGCATCTCGTTGGAACTAACCGAGAGCGCCTTGGTATCGGACGTGGAATCCGCACGCGAAGTGGCCAGGCAGTTGAAAGCGATGGGCTGCAAACTGGCGCTGGACGACTTCGGGACTGGCTTTTCGAGTCTCGCGAGCCTGCAATCGCTGCCCTTCGATATTTTGAAAGTAGATCGCAGCTTCGTGGGGTCGATGACGACCAGTAAAGAGAGCAGAAAGATTGTCGCGGCGGTTGTGGGCCTTGGGCAGAGCCTGGGAATTGCGACAGTGGCGGAAGGCATCGAGACTGAGGAGCAGGATGAGATGCTGCTCTGGCTGGGGTGCGATTATGGGCAGGGATGGCTCTACGATCGGCCGGTGGATGCGCGCCAGTTGCCGGAAGTGATAGCGAAGGCGCGGACCCGAAAGCCGCCGGCGCGCGCGGTGGCAGAAATGACTCACCGGTCGTCTTTCAGCGAGTTCGATAGGCCTCCAGCCACACGATTTGCACAGTTGCGGGCGGTGTACGACGGGTCGCCTGTCGGGCTCGCTTTTCTGGATCGAGATCTGCGCTACGTGACGGTGAACCGTCGGTTGGCGGAGATGAATGGACCGCCTATGTCAGCGCACCTTGGCCGCACGGTGGAGGAGATGATTCCCGGGATGTTTCCGCTAGTAGAGCCTTACATTCGCAGGGCGTTGAATGGTGAGTCCGTTCCCGGGGTCGAGATCGTGAAACCAAGCTCAGAACCCAATGCGGGCAAGACACTGCTGCTGTCGTATGAGCCGGCGCGGGATGAGGCGGGTGAGGTGGTTGGCGTGTCGGTGGCGCTAGCTGATTTGACGCCGAGCAGGCTGGCGGAACAGTCGAAGCGAGAGGCTGAAGAACACTTTCGGCATCTGCTGGATTTGAATCCGCAGATACCGTGGATACTCGACGCGGAGGGCAGGGCCCTCGATGTGAGCTATCGCTGGGAGGCGGCAACAGGGCGTTCTCTGGGGTCGTGGAGGGGATATGGGTGGCTGGATTCGCTCCATCCGGATGACCTTGAACACGCCAAAGAAGTTCTGTTCAGATGTGTGCGTACCGGTGAGCCCATGGACGTGGATTACAGGGTGAAACCGGCCGGCGGGGAGTGGACGATGATGCGGGCGCGCGGTTGGCCGCGCTATAACGCGGAGGGCAGGATTCTGGCGTGGTATGGAATCCTTGAGAAGAAGGAAGCAGGCCAGTAGCGGCGTGTCAGCGATAGCGGCGGAGCACGAGGATGCCGCCGGCAAAGACCGCGACGCCCGCACCACCCAGCAACTCGATCGCGTGGCGATAGGCGAGTTGCACGGACTGCGGTGTGGCCTGCATGTTGTCGCGGCACTGGGCGCAGCCTTGGGCGTGCAGGATCGGACTGGCGGCACAGGCGATGATGAAGGCCGCACACAGTCTCAGCTTCACTGGAAGAACTCCAGCAGCACGAACAGCACGATCCACAGTGCTCCCATGGCGTGCCAGTACCAGGCGGTAGTGTCGACCATGATCTGGCGCGAGGCTAGTTGTCGCGAAGTACGCAGGCCTACTAGTGCACCGATAAGCGCGGCAATGCCGAGGAACAGATGGATGGCGTGGGTGACGGTGATGAGGTAGAAGAATTTGCTGCTGGCGTTGGTGCGCAGAAAAATGTGTTGCGTAGATAGCTGCTGCCAGGCTACGGCTTGTCCGGCGAGAAAGAGCGTTCCGAGAAGCAGGGTCACGCCCAGCCAGATGCCGGCGCGCCGGGAGATGGGTTTTCCCAGGCCGATCCACTCGTCCATTGCATCGTGCTCGCGGAACATGGCGCGGCGGGCTACTTCTGCGGTGACAGAGCTGAGGAGCAGGACGGCTGTGTTGATCCAGAGGATGCGAGGGACCGTGATGGGCAGCCACTCGTTGACGTAGTGGCCGCGGGGGTCGAAGTGGTAGTTCGACTTGGTGACGATGAAGGCTGTGATGATGCCGATGAAGAAGAGGAGATCAGCGGCGAGCGCGGAAGCGATACCGATGCGGAACTGGGCGAGGCGTTCACGTGGGCCGCGGGAGCCGACGGGGCGGTCGTCCCAGTTATCGCCATCTCCGCTGCCGCCGCCGCCCGTGCGCTTGTCTGTGGGCGGACGCCGTCCGGCGCCGTTGTCTCCTTCGCTGAGACTGTGGCGCGGATCGAGGCCGGGTGGCGTGGAGATCGCTGGCATGTCGACTTCTCCCCTGACTTTGAGATTACTCCGTGTGGCGCGTTTGCGTCAGCGGCTCCCACTGTGGATGAAATGCACTGGCGTCGAGCGAATATTCACAGGGGCCGACGTACGTTTGATGCTCGATTGCCGCGTCAGCGTCGAGGGCGTCGGGTGCCCATTCCATGGTGGTGGCGTCCCAGGGGTTTTGCACTGAGAGTGCGCGCGAGCGGAGGGTGATCCAAAGGTTGATGAAGAAGGGAAGCTGAGCGAGAGCCAGACATATGGCGGAGAGGGTGATGTGGCGCTGTAGGGGCATGGTCGCTGCGAGGAGCTTTCCTGCGGGGCCTGCGATACCGGTGAACTGGGCGTAATGGCGGGGTTCTGAGGCTAGGCCGGTGAGGTGCATGGGGAGGAAG
>CAZZYB010000397.1:0-2676 GCA_964658125.1 uncultured Acetobacteraceae bacterium
TGGATGTTTACCATCTGCACGCTTTTGACGCGATGACGCCGGTGGAAGAGACGCTGAACACGTTGGACAAGATGGTGCGCGAAGGCAAGGTGCGGTACATTGCGTGCTCGAATTTTTCGGGTTGGCACCTGATGAAGTCGCTTAGCGTGAGTGAGCGCTATGGTTGGGCGAGATATGTTGGGCACCAGGTTTACTACTCGCTGGTGGGACGCGATTATGAGTGGGAGTTGATGCCGCTGGCGCTCGATCAGGGTGTAGGGGCGCTGGTGTGGTCGCCGCTGGGGTGGGGACGGTTAACGGGGAAGATTCGGCGGGGACAGCCTCTGCCGGAGAACAGCCGGTTGAAGAACCAGTCGGTGGTGGAGGGCGGGCCGCAGCCTGATATGGAGTATCTGTACAAGGTCGTCGATGCGATTGACGAGGTGGCGAAGGAGACGGGCAAGACGGTTCCGCAGATTGCGCTGAACTGGGTGCTGCGGCGACCGACCGTGTCGACGGTGGTGATGGGTGCTCGCGATGAGAAGCAGTTGCGGGCGAACCTGGATGCTGCGGAGTGGAAGCTGACGGCGGAGCAGGTGGCGAAGCTCGACGGGGCAAGCGAGACGGCGCTGGCGTATCCGTACTGGCATCAACGGCAGTTTGAGGAGCGGAATCCGCGGGCTGTTTAGCTCTGCCCAACACCGAAAGTTATGCCGGTCCCGGCGCAACACGGGATCGGCATTTCTGTTGCGCGAAACCCTTTGAGTTGGTTCGCGTTAGAGAAGGTGCGTGGCAAATGCCAGCTGGAGGCTACTCATGAAAACGAAATTTTTGAGAACGATTGTGGCGAGTGTGGTTGGACTTGGATTGCTGGGAATGGGTAGAGCGGCGGTTGCGCAGTATGGCCCGCCTCCGGCGCGGTACGCGGCGCCTGGATGGGATGCTCCGCCGCAGGAGTTACGCGACTTTCAACGGCGTGGGTTTCTCGACGGCGTCCAGGGAGCGGAGAGGGATTTTCAGAATCACCGCATCTGGAATGTGAACAACCGGGATGAGTTCAGGAAGCCAAGTGTGCCGTGGAATGTCCGCGGGGATTATCGCGAGGCCTTCAAGCGCGGGTATTATGCGACGGTGAGGCACTTTGAAGGTGGGCGCGCGCCACGATAAATCTTGTGTGCGAAGGGACGATGCCCGGTATGGACCGGGCATCGTCTATTTGGCCGTGCAGCGCGACTCCTCCGTCGTGCATCATCACTAAAGTGATTCGCGTAGGAACAGCAGGGTGGACGGTGCCGAAGCATCATGCCGATGCGGTGGCGGCAGAAGGCTCGCACCTGGAGCGGTATGCGGGAGTGATGAATTGCGTCGAGATTAATTCGACGTTCTACAGGCCGCACCTGGCGCGGACGTTCGAGCGCTGGGTAGCGACGACTCCGGAGGATTTTCGGTTTGCGGTGAAGCTTTCAAAAACCGTGACGCATGGGGCGAAGCTTTGCCGGTGTGGCGCGGAGCTGGTCGCGTTTTTCTATAACGTGAGGCCGCTGGGGGAGAAGCTGGGGCCTGTGCTGGTTCAGTTGCCGCCGAAGCTGGCGTTTGAGGAAGGTACGGCGCGAGAGTTTTTTGAGACGCTACGGGAGCTGCATTCGGGGCAGGTGGTGGTGGAGCCTCGTCATGCTTCGTGGTTTGCGCCGGCTGTGGGGAGGATGCTGCGGGAGTTTGAGGTGGCTCGGGCGATGGCTGATCCGCCACAGGGGTCCGCACTGGCAGGTGAGCCCGGTGGGTGGACGGGGCTGAGGTATTACAGGCTGCATGGGTCGCCGGTGAAGTACAGGTCGAGTTATAGCGACGAGTTCCTGGGGACGCTAGCGAAGAAGATCGCGGCGGATAAGCGAGCGAAAGAAGCGTGGGTGGTGTTCGACAACACGGCGTCGAACCATGCGCTGGGTAATGCGCTGATGCTGCGGAAGATGGTGGCGGCTAGTGGCCGGCCTGGACGTTCTTCGGTGGGCGCGGAATGAAGAACAGTAGCGGAAGCATGCAGGCGCAGAAGACCGTCATGTACTGGATGACGTCGACATAACCCAGCGTGGCGGCCTGCCGATGCATCATGTTGTAAATCTGCCCCTGAGCAGCATGGACAGCGGCAGGGCCCTTGCCGAACAGGTGCTTCATGCTGTCGACTCGCGAGATGAAGCCGGGGTTTCCGGGAGTGAGGTTGCGCACCATGTTGGACTCGTGGGTAGCGGTGCGGCGGATCAACATGGTGGCGAGGAAGGCCGTACCGCAGGAACCGCCGATGTTGCGCGCCAGGTTGGTGAGGCCGGAGACATCGTTGCTTTCACTCTGCTTCACACCGACGTAAGCGATGGTGTTGATGGGGATGAAGAGGAAGGCGAGACCCGAGGCCTGAAAGCAGCGCATGAAGACAAGCTGGCCGTAGCTGAGGCCGAGGTTCAGGTGGCCCATCCAGATGAGCGAAAGTGTCAACATTCCGAAACCGAAAGCCATGAGTTTTCGGGGGTCTACCTTGCTGGACAAGAAGCCGACGACGGGCATCATGGCCATCATCATAAAGCCGGCAGGAGACATGACGAGGCCTGCCAGTTCCGCCGTGTAGCCGAGCAGCGTCTGGACGAACTGCGGGATCAGGATGGTGGTGCCGTAGAGCGTGAAGCCGAGAACGAACATCAGCATGAA
>CAZZYB010000397.1:2686-4349 GCA_964658125.1 uncultured Acetobacteraceae bacterium
CAAAGCTGCGACGCTTGAAGAGCGTGAGGTTGAGCAGCGGGCGGTGACCTTCGCGAAGCTGCTTGAGCTCCCACCAGATGAGCGAGATGAAGGCACCGATCATCAGGACGAGGAAGAAGGCGATGAGCTTGGAGGCGAGCCAGTCATCTTCCTGCCCCTTATCGAGAATGAACTCGAGGGAACCGAAGGTCATGGCTACGAGCACGAAGCCGGTAATGTCGAGCTTGATGCCGCCCTTCTGGGAGATGGCAACCTGCTTTTTGACCCACGGCGGATCCTCGACGATGCGGTTGGTGAGCCAGAGCGAAAGCAGGCAGATGGGGACGTTGAGAAAGAAGATCCAGCGCCAATCGAAGTTGTCGGTAATGTAGCCGCCTAGGGTGGGGCCGATGGCCGGCGCGCAGACGACCGCGAGGCCGTACATGGCGAAGGCCTGGCCGCGTTTCTCCGGGGGGAAGGTGTCGGCGAGGATGGCCTGCTCGGAGGGGGCGAGCCCGCCGCCGCCGATGCCCTGGAGGACTCGAAAGAAGACCAGGAGCGGGAGAGAGGGTGCGAAGCCGCACATCGCGGAAGAGATACCGAAGAGCGCCACGCAAATCATGTAGAACTTCTTGCGGCCAATGAACGTCGTCATGTAGGCGCCGGCGGGGAGAATGATGGCGTTGGCGACGAGGTAGGCGGTGAGGACCCAGGTGGCTTCGTCCTGCGTGGCGCCGAGGCCGCCCGCGATGTGCGGCAGCGCGACGTTGGCGATGGAGCTGTCGAGCACCTCCATGAACGTGGCCAGAGTGACGGTCATGGCGACGATCCACGGGTTGATGCGCGGACGCCACGGGGCCTCGACCGCTATGGGCGCCGCGTTTATCGTGCCTGTCGGCGGGAGTTCCAGGGTTGCAGTGGCCATGCGTCGTCTTTCTAGATTCTACGGATGGGCGCGGGGATTCAGGAATGTGCTGAAAATGCGGCGATCAGTCGATTCGGAGGAGCCATTGATGGACCGTTGGGTGGTGCTCTTGCCAGTCCAGCCAAACGGCTCGTCCCCAGCGCTCTACGGCGGCCATGTGCTCCCCGGCGTTAGTGACTGCCAGGATATCGAGGACGTTGACGCCCGAAATGTTTACAGGTGGGGACAGCCACGGATAATCGAACTTCTTTGCCGTGATCGCCAGCATGGCGGCGTTGGCTCTTTGCAGCGGCCAACCGCGATCGAAGAGGAGGCAAAGTCGGGAGAGATGAATACCCACGGAGTTGCGCGCCTGCGGCGTGTCGACGCCCGGGTGCTGGACAGCGTAAGCATCCACCGTGATGCGATGGGTGCGCCAGCGTGAGGGATCCTCATACTCGCGGGCCAGGAGGCGACCGTAAGCCTCCCAACAGGAGGGAGTTGAGAGCATGTAGCGATGGATGGGCCCGGTGATCACCGGCAAGTTGACGCCGCAAGTACAAGTCTCGGTCGCGGGGGGAGGAGGCATATTTTTTGATTATCCCTGAGAGCGACGTTAGTGAGCGGCCATTTGTTCGGGATCGATCTTTGCGGCTTTGGGTGGGAGGCGCATGATCCAGACCAGCGGAGAGAGGATGACGAGCGTGAAGGCCAAGATAGCGAAGGCGTTCTTGTAGGACAACATGCTGGCCTGTTGCAACATCTGGCCGTAGATTTGCG
>CAZZYB010000398.1:0-4345 GCA_964658125.1 uncultured Acetobacteraceae bacterium
TATTCATGGGTTAAGGGTGGGATATCTGAAGTCTTCGTTTGAGCCGGCGTTTACGCCGCTGAAGCCGCCTAGCGAGGCTCTGGCGGGGACGGAGCTGGAGGCTTACAACGCTCGTGTGGCGCGGAATAGGGCGGGGTGGGAGCGGCAGCAGTACGACTCGGCTTTCGACAAGCGGGCGCTGAAGGTGCTGCATGAGATGGGGTTGAACTTGATTGCGAAGGAAATGCCAAAGTTTCCGTTTGGAGCGCTGGTGCCCCTGCTGGAGGCAGAGGCGGCGGCGGCGTTCGATGAGCTGACGCGGTCGGGACGGGATGCGCTGTTGACCGGGCAGCAGCCGTTTGACTGGCCGAACCAGTTTCGGTCGGCGAGACTTTATCCGGCGGTGGACTATATACAGGCGGTGAGGGCTCGTACGCTGGCGGTGAAGGAGATGACGGAGCTGTTTGCCGATATCGACGTGCTGGTGACGCCGAGCGGCGGTGTGCAGCTTACCGCTACGAACCTTACGGGGCAGCCGGCGGTGATTGTGCCGAATGGGTTTCGGGGGGCGGATGCTCCGCCGTCGCCGAACCAGGAGGATGGGGCGGTGAATAATGCGGGCGGGCCGGGAACTCCGGTGTCGCTGACGTTCCTTGCGCCGCTGTACCAGGATGCGAAGGCTTGTGCGCTGGCGCATGCTTATCAGGTGAAGACGAGCTTTCATTTGCAGCATCCGAAACTGGCATAGCCCATGCCCACCCATGCAAGCCTTTATCGCGGAGTTCATGCCAAACACCCTGCGTTGGCTGATGCGCGGCGCGGAATTGTTCGCCCTGCCGATCCATCAAGTACGATGTCGCCCAGTGACCACAACAAGTACGGCTTGTCCGCTCAGAGCCCCTTTACTTCCTGGACAAGAGACAGCAAGACGGCCCGATGGCATGCCGAACGGAAGGGCCCGGGGGGAGTCCTTCTCATTTTGCGAACAGGCTCTCCGGGGCAAGCTGAGAATTGGAGTTGGGAGTACTCTCCTGATGTCTGGCTGGAAGACGAAATTCTGCTTCGCGGAGTTAGACTGGACGCGGAGGTGGTTGAGTTATGAGCAACAGGCTGAAGTCCATTCTCAGACAGCTTCCAAGCGAACGACCGTCCCCGGCCTTTCGCCAAATCCGCGATATGGCGAATGATCCGGCAGTAGATCTCGCCGATGCCGCGCACACGATTCAGACCGCGGACGATGCTCTGTCGATCTGGGTCGGGCGGGCTACGAATGCAACATTGCGCGGAAGAAGATTTGTCGGGCTCAATGAGTTGCTTCGCGCGCTGAATCAGCTTCCACCAGAGTCCACTGTCGAACAGTTTGCACTCACACTGGGATTGACAACGGGACTTCTGTTCGTCGAAATGGAATCGGGAAATCCTCTGGGAGCAGTTATTTCGACGCGGACTGAAGACGATGTCGCACGGTCGCAACAAAACTGGAATTTCGCAATGTCGCCCCCGGAAACATTGGACGAAGCAACTGTTCCACAGATTTCTTCTCGGCGTCCTCCGCGTGGTCTGGGCACCTCGCACGGGCGTGAAATTCTGGCAGTTTCACGCAGTCATAAATAGGCTGGGGATTGATCTCTAAATCGTCATTTCGCTAAGAGACTGCATAGTCCAGCATCCGAAACTGTAAGGATTTCAGGGGTGGTGCGTCTCTAGGGGTGACTGCCGAAAAGGCGGCCACAAGGAGATCGATCATGACAACGAAATGCCTTTGCCCCTGCCCCGAGTGCGAGTGCCCGGATTGCCCCTGCTGCTAACCCCAGAAGCGGGAGCGGCTAGCTGCTTCCGCTTCGACTTCTCTTATGAATGATGTTGCTTTAGAAACGCTGCTGGACCGACGCGCGGGTTTTCTGGCGTTCGTGGAGCGGCGTGTGGCGGACCCGGCGCTTGCGGAAGATATTCTGCAGGCGGCTTACATGCGCGCGGTCGAGGAGGTGGGAAAGCTGCGCGCGGAGGAGTCTACCGTCGCGTGGTTTTATAGCGTGCTGCGGAATGCGGTGGTGGATTTTTATCGTCGGCGAGCGACCGAGGGCAGGGTGCTGGATGCGTCGGTGACGGATCTGGATGTGGCTGCTCCGGATGAGGAGACTCGGACATTTGTGTGTGGGTGTATAGCGCATGTGCTGCCGATGCTGAAGCCGGCGTATGCGGAAATTTTGCGCGAGGTTGACCTGGAGGATGTGCCGCTGGGGGAGTTTGCGAAAAGACATAAGGTTACGGCGGGGAATGCGGCGGTGAGGGTGCATCGCGCGCGGGCGGCTTTGAAGCGGGAGCTGATACGGGTGTGCGGGGCGTGCACGATTCACGCCTGTCTGAATTGCTGTTGTAAGACTCAGGCTGGCTAGCAGGGCCGGGGGGCACTGACTTTTTCCTCGACACCTTGTCCTTCTACATGTAAGCGGTGTATAGGTAGAAGCAACAGGTATGAAGAATCCACTCAAAATTGATCTCCCGCAGGGCACGCTTGATCTGCTCATTCTCCGCGTCGTGGCACTTGGTCCGGTGCATGGCTACGCGATCGCGCAACGCATTCAACAGGTTTCGAAGGAGTTGCTGCAGGTACAGCAGGGTTCGCTTTATCCGGCGCTGCATCGGCTCGAGAACAAGAAGTTTCTTGCGGCGGAGTGGGGTCCCACCGAGACCGGCCGCGAAGCGAAGTTTTATCGGCTGACCGCGAAGGGGCGCATGCAACTGAAGTCCGAGTCCGAGAGTTGGGCGCGCTTGACTGAGGTCGTGGCGATGATCATGGCGGAGCCGCAAGGAGAGACATCATGAACTGGTTTGGACGTCTTTTTCGCGGCAGCAGGATGGAGTCGGAGCTCGATCGCGAGATTCGTTTTCATATTGAGTCACAGGTGGCGGACAAGGTCGCGGGCGGCATGACGGAGGCCGAGGCCAGGCGACGGACGACGCTGGAGTTCGGCGGAGTTGCGCAGGTGAAGGAGAACTGCCGGGAGAGCAGGGGGACGATGTGGGTGGAGTCCATCGGGCAGGACCTGCGCTTTGGCGCGAGGGTTCTGGCGCGTTCGCCGGGATTTGCGGCTACAGCGATTCTTGTGCTGGCGCTCGGTATCGGCGTCTGCACGCTCGGTTTCAGCTTGTTCAACCTGGTGCTGCTGCAGTCGCTGCCCGTGCGTTCGCCGGAGACGCTGGTGGGCGTCCAAAGGCGGTCGCCGGAGAACATTGCGCCGAATGTTCCGTATACCTCGCTGGTTTTTTATCGCGACCACGCGACTACCCTGTCGGCTGTGATGGGGACGATGATGGACGCGCCGCTGGTGCTGAATCGCGACAACCATGTGAAGCCGAGTTTTGTGACGGCGAACTACTTTGCGGAACTGGGCGCGACGGCTGCTGTTGGGCGTCTGCTCGATCCAACGCGCGATGGTGATGTTGGCTCCGCGCCGGTCGTGGTGCTGAGCTATCGGCTTTGGCAACACAGCTTCGCGGGCGATGCGTCGGTTGTGGGTCGCGCGATATCGCTGGGCGGCAACCCGGCGACCATTGTGGGCGTGGCCGCGCAGAATCTTGCAAACCTCGGCATGGACGATCCCGATTTGTGGCTTCCGCTGGCGCAGCACGAGTACTTCGTCGCAGGCAGCAAACCTTTGGACGATCCGAACTTTGATGGGATGCTGCGGATGTGGGCACGGCTTGCACCCGGAGTGACGCAGTCGCAGGCGCAGGGGGAGTTGCTGGCGCTGACCAACCAGATGCGGCCGCTCTATCCCGGCGTCATCTGGGACGGTGAACGAATCGAGCTTTCTGAGGGAGCGCACTTTTTTTCGATGCAAGACGGTGCACCGGTCGCGGCCGTGGTTGGCGTGCTTGTGCTGCTGATTCTGTCCGTCGCCTGCGCGAATCTTGGCGGGCTGCTGATGGCGCGCGGCGTGAGTCGTCGGCGCGAGATTCAGATGCGGCTCAATCTTGGGGCGAGCCGCTCGCGTGTGTTTCGACAGTTGTTTACGGAGAGCGTCCTGCTTGGACTTCTGGGCGCAATCGCGGCTCTTCCATTCAGCTACGTGGCGCTGCGAGGGGCGCTGGTCTATGCGCATGCTCCGTTGTGGATGAGCGCTGTGCCGGACTGGCGAGTCCTTCTTTTTACAGTTGCGATGGGCTTTGTGGCGGCGCTTTTCTTCGGCTTTCTGCCAACGCTCCAAATGGTGCGTGCGCAGCGGGGCAAAATGCGGGGGACGCAGGTCGTGCTGGGTGCGCAGGTTGCGGCAAGCTGCGTGTTGTTGATCCTGGCCGGGCTGCTGGTGCGTGGGACGCTGCATACTCTTTACGCCGACCCGGGCTTTCAGTATGAGCAGGT
>CAZZYB010000399.1:0-4332 GCA_964658125.1 uncultured Acetobacteraceae bacterium
GGGCGGCTACACTACGCGCGACCTTGGGTCGTCCGCGCTCAACATCCTCTCCGGCTCCACGCAGTTGACGCCGCAGTTCTTTCTGAACCCCAAGAACGGCGTGTCCTACAGCATCGTTGCGCAGACACCGCAGTACAGCATCCAGTCGCTGCAGGACCTCGAAAACATCCCGGTGACATCGGCGACGGCGAAGCGCCCCGAGATACTTGCGGACGTGGCCAGCATCGCGCGCTCCAACGAGATGCCCATCGTCTCGCACTACAACGTTAGGCGCACACTGGACATCTACGCCAGCGTCCAGGGCCGCGACCTCGGCGGCGTTTCGAAGGACGTGCTGCGCATCGTGGACAAGTACCGCGGCAAGCTCAAGACGGGCAACTTCGTCACGGTCACGGGCCAGGTGCAATCCATGACCGAGTCGTACCGCGGGCTGCTGTTTGGTCTGGCGTTCTCGATTGTGCTGGTCTACCTGCTGATCGTGGTCAACTTCCAATCTTGGCTGGATCCCTTCATCATCATCACGGCGCTGCCGGCGGCCATCTCCGGTATCGTGCTGTTTCTCTTCCTGACGGGCACCACCCTTTCGGTCCCCGCATTGATGGGCGCGATCATGTGCATGGGCGTGGCTACCGCGAACTCCATCCTCGTCGTGTCCTTTGCCAAGCAGAGGTTTGAAGAGACGGGCGACGCCATCGCCTCGGCGCTCGAAGCCGGCGCCACTCGCTTCCGCCCGGTCGCGATGACGGCGCTGGCGATGGTCATCGGCATGATCCCGATGGCGCTCGGCGCGGGCGAAGGCGGAGAGCAGAATGCTCCGCTGGGACGCGCCGTCATCGGCGGCCTGTGCGCTGCGACGGTGGCGACGCTGGTCTTCGTACCCTCGGTCTTCGCGCTGCTGCACGGACGCCGCAGGCAGCCGGCGAAAACAGAATTGGAAACCACCGCGGTCCATGCGACTGCGTGAGAATTACGTGACGGAGTGACAACTATGGCTGTGCATATGAACACGGAAATGACGGAGCCTTCGATCGAGTACAGCGGCACGGCGACCGCTGTCCCCAATGCCGTACCGGTAGCGGAGCCGCAGTCGCGGCGCGGCTTTCCGGCGATCGCGTGGATCCTGCTGGCGTGCGTGGGTGTCGCGCTGGCTGCGGCAATCGTCTTCGGCTTGCTGCGCCGGTCATCCGAGACGCGCGCCCTCAAGGACGAGACTACGGCCAACTCTCTGCTGGATGTCGCGGTCACGCGGCCCACTCTCGCAGGTGCAGCGTCGGAGCTGCAACTCCCCGGCAATACGCAGGCCTACAACGACACGCCTATCTACGCGCGTACCAGCGGCTACCTGAAGCAGTGGTTCTTTGATATCGGTGCAAACGTCAAAAAGGGCCAGCTCATGGCCATCATCGAAACGCCTGAGATCGATCAGCAGCTGCAGGTTGCCGAAGCCAACCTGAAGAGCGCGCAGGCTGATCTCGCGCTCGCAAACACCACCTCCGCGCGCTATCAAAACCTGCTCAAGAGCGACTCCGTCTCGCAGCAGGAAACTGACGTGGCCGTTGGCGGAGCAGCGGCCAAACAGGCTGCGGTAGACGCAGCCCGCGCCAGCGTTCGCCGGCTCGAACAGCTGCAGTCCTTCGAGCGCGTCTATGCTCCGTTCTCCGGCGTCGTCACCGTCCGCAACACCGATATCGGCGCGCTCATCGACGCCGGTTCCGCAAGCGCACCCAAGGAGCTTTTCCGCATCGCATCCATCGAGAAGCTCCGCGTTTTTGTGCCCGTGCCGGAGACGTACGCGCCCGCCATCCACAACGGAGACATTGCCACGCTCACGCTCGATGAGTACAAGGGCCAGCACTTCGAAGGCACGGTCACGCGCAACTCCAGCGCCATCGATCCGGCGTCGCGCACGCTCAACGTAGAAGTCGATGTCGACAACGCCGCCGGCAAGCTGCTGCCCGGCGCCTACGCCTTCGCGCACTTCAAGCTGCCGGAAGACGCACGCCTGCTTTCGATTCCGGCAAACACCTTGCTCTTCCGCGCGGAAGGCATGCGCGTCGGCGTGGTTCGCAATGGTCGCGTTCACCTGCAGCCGATCACCATCGGCAAAGACAACGGCAGCACGCTCGAAATCGCCAGCGGCCTTTCAGCGAACGATGAAGTGATCCTCGATCCTTCCGACTCGCTCTTCGAAGGCCAGCCAATACGCCTGGCAAACAGGGGGAAGTAATGAAATTGCGCGCAGGTCTTTTAGGCTGTGTCGTGTTGTTGACGGGTTGCATGGTCGGGCCCAAATACAGGGCTCCCGCTGTGCCCGCGCCTCCTTCCTACAAGGAGGCACCGGATTCCTTCAAAGAGAACAGCGACTGGCACCTTGCGCAGCCCGCGGATGAAATTCCCAAAGGGGCGTGGTGGACAGTGTTCCACGACGCCGGCCTCAATGCGCTTGAGCCCCAGGTGGAGACCGCCAATCAGACGCTCAAGGCCGCGGACGCGAGTCTTCGCGCGGCCCGCGCCAACATTCGCATAAGTAACGCCGGCCGGTTTCCGACGCTCGGATCTACGCCGAGTGTTAGCGGCGAACGCTTCTCTGCCAATCGTCCCTACTTTAACTCGGCGAGCGCAAACAACGGTCTGGCCGACCTCTCGCTTCCGCTGCAGTTGGACTACGAAGTCGACCTGTGGGGACGCGTGCGCCGCGGCGTTACGGCTGCGCGCGAAGAGTCGCAGGCCACCGCTGCCGACCGTCAGACTGCGCTGCTCAGTCTGCAGGCCGAGCTTGCGATGGATTACTTCGAGATGCGCGCCAGCGACGCCCAGCAACAGTTGCTGAACGACACCGTGAAGCAGTACCAGGACGCCCTGCGCGTCACCAACAATCGCTTCGTCGGCGGCATTTCGCCGAAGTCCGATGTGACCCAGGCGCAGACCCAGCTGCAGGCCGCGAAGGTGCAGGCAGCGGATGTTGCTGCGGAGCGCGCGCAGTTTGAGCACGCCATCGCCATCCTCATCGGCAAGCCGCCGTCAGAGCTCACACTGCCGCCGACGCCGCTCGACAATACGCCGCCAAACATCCCCGCCGGGCTACCTGCGCGTCTGCTCGAGCGCCGCCCCGACATCGCCGCCAGCGAGCGTCGTACTGCGGAGGCCAACGAGCAGATCGGCATCGCGCGCGCGGCCTTCTTCCCATCGCTTTCGCTCACCGGCTCAACCGGCTTTGAGAGCACGTCACTGCTGAACCTCTTCAGCCCCTCGAGCTTTGTGTATGCGCTTGGCCCGGTGCTGGGGCAGACGTTCTTCGATGGCGGCCGCAGGCGCGGGCTCTCCGAGCAGGCCCTCGCCGGCTACGACCGCGCCACGGCCGACTACCGGCAAACGGTGCTCGTGGCCTATCAGCAGGTCGAGGACAGCCTGGTGTCTCTGCGCGTGCTGGCCGATGAAGCCGAGCAGCAGCGGCAGGCGACCGCCGCGGCTCGCGAGTCGCAGCGTATCTTCAACAACCGTTACGTGGGCGGCGTCGACACGTATCTGCAGGTCATCACCGCGCAGACCAGCGCGCTCAATAACCAGCGCAACGATATCGATATCCTGCGCCGGCGCATGGATTCCACGGTGCTTCTCATCAAGGCGCTCGGCGGCGGTTGGGACCGGACGCAGCTTCCTCCGCAGTAGCCGCCGCTCGCGACCGCGATTGGCAGGAGTACACGCAAGCTTTGCGAAGGATGTTTGGCTCTTCGCGAAAGCGCGGGCCGAGAGAGGCATCGCTTTGGCGGCTATTTATGGAGTTGCTGGTGCCATGCCCAGGCGCTGGCGAGAATGTCGTCCAGCTTGGTGTGTTGGGGTCGCCAGCCTAGTTGCTGCTGGGCCTTCTCGGAACTGGCCACGAGGATGGCGGGGTCGCCTGGCCGGCGCGGATGCTGCTCGACGGGGATGGCGTGGCCGGTGACTCGGCGGGTGGCTTCGATGACTTCGCGCACAGAGAAGCCGCGGCCGTTGCCGAGGTTGTAGAGCAGCGGTTGGGGCGGATGGTTTTGAAGCGCCGTGAGCGCGAGAAGGTGGGCGCGGGCCAGGTCTTCTACGTGGATGTAGTCGCGGACGCAGGTGCCGTCGGGGGTGGCGTAGTCGTCGCCGTAGATGGCGATGGAGGGGCGGCGGCCGAGCGCTACGTCCAGAATGATGGGGATAAGGTGAGATTCGGGTTCATGAGCTTCGCCGTAACCGTCCACGGCGCCGGCTACGTTGAAGTAGCGGAGCGCGGCGTAGCGCAGGCCGTGTATGCGGTGGAACCATGCCAACATGTGTTCGACGAGGAGCTTGGATTCTCCGTAGGGGTTG
>CAZZYB010000400.1:0-4331 GCA_964658125.1 uncultured Acetobacteraceae bacterium
GGCACAAACCGCCTCCAGCGAGTCCCTCACCCAGATGGAAGCCCGCATGACGTGGCTCGCCACCATCGCCCAAAGCGCCACCTTCATCGGCCTCTTCGGCACGGTCATGGGCATCATCGACGCGTTCCACGGCCTAGGCACCGCGGGCGCCGCGACCCTCAGAGCGGTAGCGCCCGGCATCTCGGAAGCCCTCATCACCACCGCAGCCGGCCTGGTCGTCGCCGTCCCAGCACTGGTCGGTTACAACCAGCTCACCGCGCGCATCCGCGAATTCGGAGCCCGCATGGACGACTTCGGTCGCGAACTCCTCAACGCCATCGAGAATGCGGCCTTAGTCTCTCCCCAGCCTCAACCACCACCCATCTCTGAACCGGTCCCACGCCGCCAGTTATAACCGACAGGGTCGCTCCCTGAGCCCTGGACCCTAACCCCTGGACCCTTGATTATGGCTTACACCAACAGTCGCGGACGTACCCAGAGCGCCCTCGCCGAGATCAACATCACGCCTCTCGTCGACGTCGTCCTCGTCCTTCTGCTGATCTTCATGCTCACCGCGCCCGTCCTCCAGTCAGGAGTGGAAGTAGCCGTGCCGCATACCCGCTCAGTCAATCAACTCACCGAAGAGCGCACCGTCATCACCATCGACAAAGAGCAGAACGTCTTCCTGCAGGACAAGCCTGTAAACATCAACGCGCTTCCCTCTCTGCTACAAGCGACGAACGGTCCCGGCAAGAGCAAGGTTGTCTACGTCCGCGCCGATGAGAAAGTGCCCTTTGGGGCTTTCGCCTCCGTCATGGACGCCGTCAAACAGGCGGGCATCACCAACATCAGCATCGTCACTCAGCCGATCAGCCAGCGCTAGCATGTCCAGCAACATCCATCCCGCACCCACGCAGCAACCTCTCGGCAGCGGTGTGGTGCTCGCCGTCGCTCTGCACATCGCAGCCGCTCTCGCGCTCGTCGCCGCCGCCTTTCTGCACCCCACCCACAAGAACCCATGGGGCGACAACGCTGCCTCCGTCGGCGCGATCGAAGCCTCGATGGTCTCGTCGATCCCACTCCCGCCCAAAGCTCCGCCGGTCGAGAAATCCGTCCTCACCTCCGAAAACGTCACCAAGGCACCCGAGCCTCCACCCAAAGAAAAGACCGCTCCCCCGCCCCGCCCGACCGACCTTTTAATCAAAGACACGAAACCCCCTAAAACCCCTCCAAAAGTGGCTCAAAAAGAGGTTTTAGAAACACCAAAGCACCCCCAGTTTGTGCCCGAAACACCCAAGGCAGCCAGCGGTGACGCAGCCACCCAGCTCCCCCAATCGGTCTCCCATGTCAAAGACGGCACCGCCACGGTCACCGTCCAGAACCGCGCCTTCGGCAACCGTTATGCCTACTATCTCCGCATAGTAGGCAGCAAAGTCACTGAAAACTACTACTTACAAGAACCCGACCCCATCGCCTCCCGCGGAAAAAGCGTGACAGTTCTCTTCGACATTCAACGCGACGGCACCCCCAACAACCTCCGCATCGAAACTCGCAGCGGCTCCCCCTCCCTCGACAACGCCGCCCTGCGCGCCATCCAGCGCATAGAATCCTTCGGCGACCTCCCCGAAGGCGACCACATCACCATCGAGTACAAGTTTGATTACCGCCCCTAGGTTCCTGTGCCTTTGCACAGCCCGAGTGCGTCTATCCTAATGATGATGCAAAGAATTCAACGCTCTGCCGTGCCAAAGCCCGCAACCAAACTGCTTGTCATCGCTGCACTTTTTTGCGCTGGTCCAATAATCCGCGCGCAAGACTGGTTCCACCTTGAAAGCAGCAACGGCGCAGAACGCATCCGCATCGCCGTCGCCGACTTCAAACCCGCGGACCCCGGCACCGCCGCTTACAAACGCGCCTTTGACGCCACTCTCTTTGCCGACCTCAACGTTGCCGGCATCTTCGACATCGTGTCCAAAGGCCTCATCCCGCAAAGCGCCCCCGGCGCCCAGGCCGAGATCAACCTCTCCCAGTGGAGCGCGCCGCCCTCGAGCGCCGCCATGGTCGCCTTCGGCAGCATTAGCGCTCGCGGTAATCGCCTCATCGTCAATGGCTATCTGGACGATGCCAAGAACACCCAGTTTCCGCAAGTCTTCGCGAAGCAGTACAACGAGGAAGCCAGTGAGGGAGAAGCGCGCCAGATCGCCCACCGCTTCGCTGACGAGATCATTTCCCGCCTCGGTGGAGGCGTTGCCGGCATCGCCGAAACGAAGATCTATTACGTGAAGCAGGCCGGTACGAACAAAGAAATCTGGGAGATGGATTACGACGGCGAAAATCAGCGCGCCCTCACTCATCTCGGTACGGTTTCGCTCTCGCCACGGATATCGCCGGACAACTCGCGGCTTGCCTTCAGCGCCCTTGGACGCGAAGGGTTCCAGATCAAGATATTCTCGCTGCTGCTCAATCGGGTCATCAACTTCCCCGCGGCGGGCGGTACGAATCTTTCGCCGGCCTGGTCGCCGAGCGGCAACCAACTCGCGTTCTCCTCTTCACGAAGCGGCGACCCGGAGATCTGGACCTCCGACGCCGAGGGCAACATTGCTCGCCGCATCACGAACTTCCGCGGTCCCGACGTCTCCCCAGTATGGAACCCCAAAACCGGCGCACAGATTGCTTGGATCAGCGGCCGCACAGGACTTCCGCAGCTTTACATCATGGACGCCGACGGCTCCGGCGTGCAGCGCATGACAGATGGCGGGTATGCCACCTCGCCCTCATGGTCGCCCAACGGCCAGTTCCTCGCCTTCGCGTGGAATCGCAAGTACGGGCCCGGTGCTCCCGGTGGACAGGATATCTACATCATGGAGATCACTACCAAGCGCTGGATACAACTGACCCATGACATCGGGCGCTGTGACTTCCCGTCCTGGTCACCAGATGGGCGTCACCTCGTCTTCGCAAACACCCCTGACGGCAGTAATGGTCACATGCGCATCATGACGATGCTTGCAGATGGAACACAGAAGCGCGCACTTACGGGTTCGGGCGGCGATATGCCGAACTGGAGCTGGAAGTAAACTGGTCTCGTAGATTTACGCAACCTCGATCCGGCGCGAATGTCGCCAAAGCATTTGAAGAGGATGGATATGACAAATTTTGCAAAGTACTGGAAATCGGCAACTCTGACCGCGGCATTGATTATTGCAACCGGTTGCCACCACAAACCGGTCAACACCGTCGGCTCCAGCATCGATAGCACCGCGCCGAGTACCCAGCCCGCGCCCACTGCCACGCTCGTAGCCGATCCTCTCGCGATCGACCTCGGACAGTCGGTCACTCTGAACTGGCGCACCACCAACGCCACCAGCGTGGTCATCGACGGTGTAGGCCCGGTTCCGGTCAACGGCACGCAAACTGTATCACCGTCGAACTCCACCAACTTCCGTCTCGTCGCCACTGGTGACGGAGGCACGGTAGAGGCTAATGTCCGCGTTACGGTCCGCGTGCCTGTTGTTCCCGCGACGGGCGACAACAGTGCTAATAGCAACTCCGACCTCAACGGCGGATCCATGGGCACCGACGCCGCGTTCCACCAGAATGTGCAGGACATTTTCTTCGACTATGACAGCTTCGATCTTCGCCCCGATGCTCAAACCGCCGCTCTCAACGCCGCTCGTTATCTGGCCGCCCATCCGGCGATCAAGGTGCTTATCGGCGGATATTGCGACGATCGGGGCTCAGCGGAGTACAACATCACCCTCGGTGAAAATCGCGCTAACGCCGCTCGTACCGCGCTCATCAGTGCCGGTGTCCCGGCATCCCGCGTACGCGTCGTGAGCTACGGCAAGGAGCGCCAGTTCTGCACCGAGGAGAACGAAACCTGCTGGCAGGAAAATCGCCGTGCTCAATTCACCATCGACCGCTAATTTCTACCAGGCCATAAAGGGTAGGACCTTTAGCTCGTACGTGATGCCTGATTCGCCAAGAGGGATTTAGCCCGGGAGGGACGCGTAGCGCGTCCCTCCAAATTACAGGAGCCACTCATGCCGCTAGTTCGCCGCTACTGCCTTGTAGCTCTGATGTTATCGATTGTCCCCGTCCTTCCGGCCCACGCCGTCAGCAAGGATATGGTGCAGCTTCAGACGCAGATTCAACAACTGCAGGATGCGGTCGCTCGGCTTCAACAATCGAATGACGAACGCATGGGCGTCCTCAAGGACCTCGTCCAACAGACCGCAGATTCGGTGAATCGGATGTCGGTCACGGTCGGCACTCTACAGCAGCACATCACGTCGCAACAGGAGGCCGCAACCGCAAAGTCCGACCAGGTGTCCGGCCAGATCCAATCTCTG
>CAZZYB010000401.1:0-4330 GCA_964658125.1 uncultured Acetobacteraceae bacterium
GGACTTTGTTGAGACCCATGTCCTGGTGGCGGGATGGTAGCGGCGCTGGATGATTGCCGGGCTGCCGGCGGCTACGGAATGGTCCGGGACATCCCTCGTGACGAGCGAGTGGGCTCCAATGATGCAGTAGGTGCCGATCCGAACATTCGGCAGGACTATGGCATTGAAGCCTAGAAACGATCGGTCGCCAATCTCTACGAAGGAGGAGCCGGGCAGCAGACGGTCACCTATCTTGATCGGATTGTCGACGTCCTGATAAGGATGAGTCACGTCCACGATTGCGCAATTCCCGGTGATCGACACATCCTTCCCGATAGTGACGCGCGAGTGGCAGATGATGTGGACGTTTTGCTCGATGGTGACGTTGTCACCAATGCGGAGTTCGGGAGGGTGCGCCGGGTCGGAGACGACGGCCTCGAGGCGTACACCGTCCCGAATGGTAACATTCTTCCCGATGTGTATGTAGCGCGGGTTTCCGATCATCATCGGTTTATAGATGACCGAGCCGTTGCCGAAGCTGGCGAAGATATGGCGGTAGTAGAGGACACCCTTCAGGCGGTAAGTCAGACTCTTCATGTAGTCCATTTTTCCAGGTAGCGGCATCCGCAGAAAGGCAATGAACTTTCCCGGGCGGCGCTGCTGGGCGATAGACATGAAGTCTCTTCCTCAAGATGGTTCAGTCGCGCAGTAGACCACGCGCTTTCATTTCTGCCAGAGATTGTTCGTACTGATTCTGTGGGATTTCATTTTGCATGGCCCAGGTCAGAAACTGTTTGAGACCCGCGGAGAATTTCCATTGCGGCTGATAGTCGAGAACCGCGCCGGCTTTGGTGAGGTCAGCCATGCCGTGACGAATGTCTCCTTCGCGAAAGGCGCCGGTGATCAGGATATCCGATTGGTCGCCGAAGAAGGCATTGATCTCATTGGCGACGGTGAGGACGCTGGATTGCGTGTTGGATCCGATGTTGATGGCTTCACAACCAAGTGCGGCTGGGGAAAGGCAGGCGGCCGTTGCGCGGACCACATCCTCGACATAGACGAAGTCGCGGCTTTCCTGGCCATCCTCGAATATTTGAATGAGCTTTCCTGCGCGAGCGAGGTTGGAAAAGATGGCCAGGATGCCGGTGTAGGGATTATGCAGGGACTGGCCCGGGCCGTAGACGTTCTGGTAGCGAAGAGCGAAAGAGGGGATATTAAGAACGTTGCCGAAGAGGAGGACCGTCTGTTCCTGCACCTGTTTCGTGAGGCCGTAAAAAGAGGACGGCTGCAATGGTGCGGTTT
The DNA here is from genome assembly GCA_964658125.1 of uncultured Acetobacteraceae bacterium. Lineage (GTDB taxonomy): Bacteria > Acidobacteriota > Terriglobia > Terriglobales > Acidobacteriaceae > Granulicella. The sequence continues at coordinate 1,282 of CAZZYB010000401.1, forward strand.
CGGGCGTGGGGACGCTTTCGCAGGGGCCCTTGCAGACCGGGCATAGCGGATCGAAAAGTCCGGATTTCTTTTCGGCAGAGGTGCGCGATACAGGGTAGATCAGGCCGTGCTGCTGGCAGCGATAGGCTCCTTCGCCGTAGATGGCTCGCGAAGATGCAACAACGACGCGCTCAACTTTGCGGGCCGGAGCTTTGGTCAGCAGTTCGTATAGGAGCGCGGTGCCGGTAAGGTTGGTGCGCTCGTAGCGCGCGACCTCGTACATCGACTGGCCAGTACCGGTCTCGGCGGCGAGATGGATCACGCTTTCTGCGCCTTCCAGTGCGGAGGCCATCGCGGCGGGGTCGGCAACGTCGCCGGTGATCAGTCTAACGTTGGGCTTGAGGTCTGGAGCCAGGTCGGTCGTGCGTGCGTGGATCTGGGGAGAGAAATTGTCCAGCACAGTGACCGCGTGGCCAATGTCCAGCAGATGGCGGGCGAGATGGCTGCCTATGAAGCCGGCTCCGCCTGTAATCAGAACATTCATGATGGCTTTTCCTACGTGCGTGCGCCGGGAGTGAAAAAGCTTGTGCGCAGTCGAGCAAGCCTGAACGCAGTTTCAGGATCGGACTTGGCGCGTGTCCAGGCGGCCTGCAGGAACGCAACGGCGATGGCGACGATGAAGGCAAGCAAGGTCGCGCCAATGACGATGAGCCCGCGTTTAGGGAAGGACCTTCTGTCGGGCAGCGTGGCGGGATCTACGACCTGAATGATGGCTCCCTCTTTGGCTTCGTCGAGGGTGGCGAGTTCGAATTGCTGGGCCAGAATTTCGAAAATCTTTTCGCGATACTTTACCTCGCGAATCTTACGGACGTATTCGAGCCCGGCCTGGGGGAGCTTGCCCTTGGGCAGCATGATCTCGCTACTGCCGTCGGCTTCGGATCCGCCGAGTTTAGAGAGTTGAGCGCGAAGGCCGGCGAGCTCCTGCTGGGCCTGCAGGAGGTCGACGTTGCCTGCGCCGGAGTACGTGCTCATGGACTGAATCTGCACTTCTTTAGCGGTGATCTGCCCGCGGAGCGCAGCGGCGGATTCGATAAGGGCGCGTGCCTGGCTGTCGAGCTGGATGAGCCCCGTGGATTGCTCGGTGCGTTTGAGATCTTCTTCCGCGGAGGCGAGATTGTCCTTCGCCTTATCGAGTTCTTGCTGGAAGAAGAGTCTGCGCCGGGACGCTTCGGTGATTGCGAGACTCTGTGACAAGAGACGGAACTGGTCTACATAACCGTTAGCAAGCTCCACGGCACGGTGGGGGTCTTTGTCTTCGACGGTAATGTGTATCAAGCTGTCTTTTGCGCCGCCATCTACGGTGGTGTGCTCTTCAAACGCTTTGCGGGCGTCGGAGAAATATTTCTTGCGATACTCCGCCATGAGATCGAAGCGACGCACCATGGCGTCTTCCACAGCGTGGCCCCTGAGCATGCCGACGAACATGTCATTAGGGTTCTTGAGGCCCAGCCCGCCGCCGGCGAGGGCGGCGACACCGCTAAGGTTGCCGAGTTGGGCACCGAGCGAGGCGCTAACGGAGGAGTTCTGCTGCGGGGTTAGGAGCGTGATGCTAGCTTCATACCGCTTGGGTAGAAGAAGCGCGATGATCACGGCAAATAACGCCGCGCTCGCAGTCACCCAAAGGATCATGCGCTTTCGTTCGGAAATGACGAAAAGGAGATCAAGTATGGATAGATCGCTATCTTCGTCGTCGTCCGGAGCGACGGGCGAAAGCTGCGAAGAGTTGGCCCGCTCATCCGACTCAATAAGCGGTAATTTATCTGCCATGGATTCCTAACCGGATGTGCAATTAAAGCGCATTCCAGCCCATATTCTACAAGAGAAGATGATGGCTGTTGAGAACAGTGCACACGGCCTGATAGTCCGCCTAAGCAGGAACTTTTTGGGCCCGAAGAATGCGGACCACGAGGCTGGGATCGTGGTCCATACAGACAGGATCGTCGCACCACTTGAAGCAGGGCGAGCAGGGTGGTTTTACGGTGGCGACGGTCACGTTTTGCCCGATCGGGCGCCACTGCCTCACGTCGGTAACGCCGGTCCAGTATGCGAGAGCCGGAATCCCGGCATATCCGGCGAGGTGGGATACGAAGGTCTCCACTGTGACGACGCCGGACGACCGCTTGATGAGTTCGGCAAGCTCCGGTATGGAGAGCAGGCCCAGGGTGGAAATGATGCGGGGGTGCGCGACGCCGATGGATTCGAAGAAAGCCCTCTCGCTGTCGACCCCGGTCACGAGAACGGTGAGGGGTGTCTGGTCGACGAGGTCGTTGAGGATGGTACGCCAGCGGTCAACCGAGAGCGAGCGGCGCATGATCTTGCTGCCTGGGTGGACGACGACGAACTGCATTTCGCCGGACAAGCCGAGGGCGGATAGCTTCCGGTCGAGAGATGCGCTGACGGTTGCGATGTCGTAGAACAGTTCCTGGGGACCGAACTCACACCGTGGGGAGATGACGCGGACCGCGTCGAGAAAATGCTCGGTTTCATGGATCCCGGGCCGCCACGGGATGACCTCGTCCAGACAGAAGGAGAAGCCGCCGGTGGAAAAGCCAGCGTTGAAGCGGGAGATGCCTGAGAGGAAAAGCGGAAGGATTCCGTTGTCGATAGGGGCTCGGAAGCAAACCGCAATGTCATAGGTGACGTCGAAGCTGCGCATGAACTTGATCAGACCGGGAACGCGCGACGGGTACTCCCTCCCCGATGGCATATCCGTGGAATAGATATGCGAGACGTGAGGAGAGCCCTTCAGAACGGAAGCTACGTCGCGACTGACCAGAACATCGATTCGAGCAAGGGGTTTCTGCTCCCGGAGAGACTTTAGGATGGTGGTAAACATCAAACCGTCGCCAAACGAGCCGAAGAAGACGAGGAGTATGTTATTGAGGGTGGCGGGCTTTTGTCTCTTGCGACGGAGAAGAAGGCCGACCCTGTCCAGCAGGCTCAGGGTAAGAGCGAGCAGCGGATGCGGGGCGAGGGTGATTCCGTACGTAAGTTGGTTGGCCTTCTTCAC
>CAZZYB010000402.1:0-3247 GCA_964658125.1 uncultured Acetobacteraceae bacterium
GAAGTCCTTCACGCCCCCCGACGGCGTCCACACCCTGCGCATCGACCGCGCCACCAACCTCCCCGCCGACGAGTCCTGTCCCAGCGACACCTTCTCCGCAGCCTTCCTCGACGGCACCGCCCCCCAGGGCACTTGCTCCCACATGGGCGAGGACACCCAATCGCTAGGCGCCCGCATCTTCGGCACCAATAACCCACCCGAAGGCACCCCACCCGTCATAGGCCCCGACGGCCAGCCTATCGAACAACCCAAACACCGCAACGTCTTCCAGAAGATGTTCGGCCTCGGCAAAGACAAACAACCCGAACAGCCACCGCCACCGCAATAGTCGATTAGTCTTCTCGAATATTATTGGGCCACTCCTGTGACCCGTGCATGATCCTCAAAACCTCGATAGCCCGGTCGGTGATTACATAGGCTGCTATATAACGTGTACCCGCGATCATCAACTCGCGGGTATTTTCACTTCGCCCCTCTCGCCCCAGCTCCGGAAACTCATCAAGCGAGAGCACCTGTGCGACAATTTCGTCATCAAGACGGACGGCAGCTTCAAAATTATCGGGAGAAATTCGGTCGAAGATGGCGATCCTGTCATCGATCGCCTTCTCCGTCCATCTCACCTTCACGCGTTTCTCCGGGCCCATGCTCTAGCCCGATGCGCCGCCATCCGGCGCTTTGCCTCGTCGTTTGAGATTGATGGACGCGGATCATCCAGAGCCTCCTGCACCTTGGCCCGAAACCAGGCGTCATACACGTGCTGATCACCCGGCGGTGGAAACGGTGAACTAGTTAGCCCAATCGGCAAAGCCTTGTCCCGCGCCGTCTTCGTCAATACCATCCGCACAACATCCGACACGCTCAACCCCAGCCCATCGAGCACCTCGGTAGCCTCGCGTTTGATGTCTTCGTCGATCCTTGCCTGTACAACGACGCTGGCGCCCATACTCATACCTCTCAACTTACTGTACTTCAATTGAATGACAACGTCAGAAAAGCACACTACTCCTTTGTCCATCTCAAAACGGGAAAGACTTGTGCGCTCAACAGCTGCTCTTCCGCCGCCGTCCCATCATCTTCACCTGCCCACCCACAGGCGCCACCTCACTCTGCCCATCCGCCGCCACCCACGGCTGGCACCCCGGACACCAGTAAGTAGACCGCACCTGTTCGCCCTGCTTCCGCATCATGATCGCCGCTCCACATCGTCGGCACTCCTGCCCCTGCCGCCCATACACCCACAACCGGTCACCCGCATTCATCGCCTGCGTAGTCCGCCGGTTCCCCGAGTAAGTCACAATCCCATCGCTCGCCCCATCGACCACGTTCGCCTTCATATATTTCTGCGAAACCTCGGCCATCTTTTCCATCTCGCGGTCCGTAATCGTCCGCATCTGCCGAAACGGATTCACTCCCGCCGCAAACGGCACCTCGCTCTTATAAACATTCCCCAACCCCGCCATTACCCGCTGATTCAGCAACACCACCCCAATCTCCGCCCCCGGATTCGCCGCCCCATACTCCCGCAAAGCCTTCACCCCAGCCTCAACCGAGAACTCATCCCCCAACACATCCACACCCAGCTTAGGAACCTGCGAACTCCGCTCCAGCGACCGCGCCGTATGAAACTCCGCCACCGGCACATTGAACGCCACCGCCACAAATCCCGAACCGACCTCTTCGTCTTTCTTGTTTGTCATTCCCGAAGGGAATCCGCGTTCCTCTCCCTTTTCTTGGTTTGTCATTCCCGAAGGGAATCTGCGTTCCTCCGCGCCACCCACAGTGATCGCGACCCGCATCCGCGACCGCCCCATCCACCACTTCTCCCCCACCCGATAAATATGCCAACTACCCGACATCAACATATGCGTAACTAAAATCAAATCCCCCGAAAAATAAATCAAACACCACTTACCCCGCGCCTCCACCTTCTCCACCACCCGCCCCACCACCGGCGCATCGTCATTCAAGCTAGCCAGCTTCGCCAATCCCGTCTCAAACCCAGTTACAACCTTCCCACCAAGCGCCTTCTGCAGCGCGCGCGCCGCGCGATAAATTGTGTCTCCCTCAGGCATAGCTACCCTCATTGATAAATGCCCGTGTGCACTTCGAAAAACGGCACAGGCCTACAATCATCTCCATGTCGCGATCCTTGCTAGCCATCCCACTTATCCTCACAGCCTCGCTCGCATCCATCGGAACCGCTCAGCCTTCTCCGTCCCACAACCAGATCACCATCCTCTACGATGCATTCGGCGACAAGCCCGGTCTAGCGTACGACTGGGGCTACGCCGCTCTCGTTGAGTTCGACGGCAAACGAATCCTCTTCGACACCGGCAACAACGCAGCCAGGTTCGAGGCCAACATCAAGCAGTTGCACATCGACCTCACCACCATCGATCTCGTTGTCCTTTCACACCGTCATGGCGACCACACTTCCGGCCTCCGTTACGTTCTCTCCATCAACCCGACGGTGCCCGTCTACGCTCCCGCCGACGAGACCTTCATTCAGACCACGCCCGCCGCGTTCCTGCAACCCCCGGCCGAAGACACAACCTTGCCTGCGAAGATGCGCTACTTCGGTGGCAATCCGCCCGCGGTACCGCCTTCACATGGCACGCAGTGGCCTGCCGCCCACATAAACCTCGTCACAAAGTTCACTGACATCACGCCCCGCATCCACCTCCTCACCACCATGTCCGAAACGCCCGGCCATCACGACATGCCTGAAGTCTCGCTCATCCTCGACACCCCCAAAGGACCCATCGTCATCGTCGGGTGCTCTCATCCAAGCATCGAGGTGATCCTCGCTAACCTCACGACGCAAACTGGTACACCGAGCGTCTACGAACTCATCGGCGGTTTGCACCTCGTCGTGTCCACACCCGCACAGATCAGCCACACCGTCACCGAACTCCTCAACACCTACAACGTTCAACGCACGGCGCTCGGCCACTGCACCGGCGAACACACCTTCGCCCTTATGCAGAAACGGCTCGGTCGAGAGTATTTATACGCCGGTGTGGGCGAAATACTTCCGCTCTGATCTCGGCAAGTTCGGCTATCCGGCGGCCGCCGATACTTCCAGGATGTTCCTTCGCCACGCATTTCGTCCGGCACATTCAAATTTTATAAGCCCAGCGAATGCAAGACTTTGCACACCAATTCCTTTTGCTCTCAAGACTTTAGCCGGTACATCCACAAGTCCAGACCTAACCCATCCCTTATCAGGACTTTGACCCAATAAGTA
>CAZZYB010000402.1:3257-4311 GCA_964658125.1 uncultured Acetobacteraceae bacterium
CCCTGGCAACGCCGGCAGCCCCCGCCGCACATTGAACCCCAACGGCGCCGCCTGAAACCCCGCATCCAGCAAATACTTCGCCAGCGGATGCTCCCCCACATTCACTCCATTGACGGACGTAATCAGCAACCCACCCCGCCCCCGATCCCCCTCACCCATCCTCTGCACATGCGCCACCAAAAACTCAGCCAGCGCCCGAGCAGCACGAGACCGCCCCGGCTCTTCCTGCGGCAACATCACCTGCACATTCGAATTCCCACGCCGCAAATAAGCCGTCAGCGCCCCATCCACCAGCACCACCCGAGCCCCCACACTCCGAGTCAGCGAAGACCCCTCCTCCGGCGCCGCCGGCCACCGCATCAACGCCCCATAAGGATTCGCCGGATCAGTAGCCGCGAGCATCACCACCTCGCTCGAATCCTCATTCCCCGCCACCCGCAGCGACCGCAACAAATCCACCGCCGCAGGCATAGCAAATTGCGTAGCCCCCAGGTCCGCCGCAAAATACCCACGCCTTACACGCCCACTCTCTTCCAAAGCCTTCAACACGTCATACACCGCCGAAAAACCACCCGGCAGGTTCTCCGCATGAGCCGTCTCGCGAAACACCACGCCATATCGCGTAAGCAACTGCTGCGCGATCGCATGACTCCACTCAGTGCCACTCCGCCCCTCCGCAAACGCCACCGCATTCAAACTCCACCGCCCCTGCGCCGTAGGCGGTGTAGTCCTCCGAGACCTGAAACCCGCCTGGTTATGCACCCTCCGAACAGGCTTCGTTCGCCCCCCACCCGCAGGCTTCTCACAATAAGCCCGCAGCGCATGAAGCGCATCATTCGTCAGCAACCCCCGCCAAACCAGCGCCCACAAAGCCTCCAGCGTCTCCCCCGGATACCCGCCCCCAATCCCATCATGCAGCGTCTGAAAAAATGAAGCCCCATTCCCCCGCAGATACTCCACAATCAACCGCTCGCGCTCGCTAAGCTCTCCTTCGCTAATCCCTATCTTCCAAAGCAGCGGCAGCTTCTCCGCCAGATACAAGCCTACCCGCCCA
>CAZZYB010000403.1:0-585 GCA_964658125.1 uncultured Acetobacteraceae bacterium
AGCGGGGCGGCGACGTAGGGCATGCCCGTAAGGGCCACCCGGTCGAAGGCTACGGCCGCGGCCGCAGACTTCGCGCTGGCCTGCGCTGCGGCAAGCTGCGCCTTCTGCGCGGCTACCTGGTCCAGGATCTCTTGTTGATCGAGCTGTACCAGCACCTGGCCGGCCTGCACGGTCTGGTTGATGTCTGCATTCAGCCGCGTAACGATTCCGCTGGCCTTGGACTTTACTTCCACCTTGGTGATCGGCTGCACTTTGCCGGTCGCAACTACGGAGCGGGCGATGTCTCCGGTTTCGACTTTGGCGAGCTGGGAGGCGTCCAGCTTGGCGGGGCCGCCCATGGCTTTGACGGCCGCGACGGAGAAACCGACGATCACGACGAGGCCGATGCTGAGGCCGATCCAGAGTTTTTTCCGGCTTTTGCGTGGCATAGACAAGGTTGTAGGTCTCCCGGGAATGGACTGGGAGTGATACGCGCGGCAGTGGCGCTTGGTTCCCTGGGTCGTGCATCCCCCCTAAAAGGACGCAAAGTCTTCAAACGGTGTTACTTAAGCGGGGACTTCGTCGTGCCTGGGTTAAGTGCTGTAG
>CAZZYB010000403.1:595-4298 GCA_964658125.1 uncultured Acetobacteraceae bacterium
CCCCACTGCTCTCTTCTTCTATAGTACCGGTGGTGTCAAGGGGGACGAAGAGCGTGAACAGGAACTCAGAGTTGTGAGCGTATGAGCTTTGGGCGACATCAGGCGTATTTTCGGAGGACGCCGAGCACCTTGCCCTGGATGGTGACGTTGGCGGCCTGGGCGTAGATGGGGGCCATCTCGGTGTTGGAGGGTTGGAGCCGGATGAGGTTGCCTTCACGGTAGAAGCGCTTGAGGGTGGCGTCGGTGCCGTCGATTAGGGCGACTACGATTTCGCCTTCGCGGGCTACACGCGTGCGCTCGACAAGAACGTAGTCGCCCGAAACGATGTGCTCGTCGCGCATGGAGTCTCCGCGGACTTCGAGAGCGAAGACTTCGCGGTTGCCGATGATGTCGCCGAGAGAAATGCTTTCGGCGGTTTCGATGGCCTCCACGGGCTGGCCTGCGGCGATACGACCGAGCAGGGGGAGGCGGTCGTAGCTCTTCCTGGGCGAGCGTTGGGGGATGACGTCGATGGACCGGCTGCGATTGTGCGCGCGTTGCAGCATGCCCTTGTTCTGCAGGTTGGTGACGTGTTTATGCACTGTCGCCAAAGAACTTAGGCCGAGGCCGGAGGCGATCTCTTCGTAGGAAGGAGAGTAGCCGTGCTTGGTGGTGAAGCCGGAGAGAAAGTCGATGACCTCTTTTTGCCGCCGCGTAATCGCCATGCGCAAATTGTAGCGAATAAAAAGCGAACTGCAACAGCTAATTTTGAGGAACCAAATTCTGCAACGCCCTCGTCGGGAAACCTAATGTTTCTAATTTTTCACGGATGCGGACTTAAGTTGCATGAACAATCGCCGATAAGCGAAACAGAGGATGACGGAATGATGAGCACGGTTTACCTAATGAATGAAGGGGCGGGGGGCGACGGTGTTCGGGGTTTTACGAGTGTGCCCAGGATGAGGTTTGCGGATCAGATCGCAGTGGATATGGACGTTGCGGCGGAGGGTCCTGGGGAAGCACAGATTTCGGAGACACGGATGGAAAATGTGATGCGGTTGAAGGCCGCGATCGAGGAGGGGAGGTACATTGTGTCTCCCGAAGTTCTGGCGGATCGGATGATCGACTTAATGATAAGTAAGGGAGGGCGGAAGGTGGTCTAGTCTGCCGAATACTGCTTCACGTCGTCCCAATCCAAATGACAGAACCATCCGATTTACATCTGTGACATAGAATAGGTTCCCCGGCCTTATAGGACTCGGCGCGGAGTGTGGCCCACTGGGAGCCTGCGAGTCTTTCACCTCGAAGGTCTGGAGGGACGGGTGCGGTCGTTTTCGGTCTGGTTTGGCGTCTCACCCGGAAGGTGAATTCCTCGACGGTCCATTTGCAGGGATAATTCATATCGACCTTCCGCAGACCCGGGCGGCGTCACGAAGCAGAGAGGTAACCGTGCGCGATCTATTGTCGAACAAGTTCATCGAGTGTCCGGGCTGCAAGGCCAGAGCGAGCAGCGAACCGGCCGATCAGGTGCCGGAGCAGCTTCTTCGGCGCTGTGGCCACTGCGGTCATGTCTTTCTGGTAGATCCGGAGACGACGCCGTTCTATGACGAGCGCCGCCTGGACCTGGCACGAAGGGCGCGGTCTGCCCGGTGTGAACGTTGCAGGGAACTCGGCGTAAAAGTGGAGATGCTCCAGGAGGGGCTGGTGTACTTCTGTGATGAGAAGTGCCAGGCGGAAGCGGGACGATTGTAGGAGTCGTAAGGCTTACGATGGTTATTATTGATACGTGAACAACCTTAAAAAATTCCATAAATGGGCCGCACGTCGCCGTCTGGCAGCGGCCGCTGTGACGATCACTTTGCTGTGTGGAACAGTAGCCGGCTGCCGCCACGGCGAGCAGAATGGGTCCAGTGTCAAGCGGAAAAATTATCCGCTGCGTGGTGTTGTTGTCAGCGCCGATTATCCGAAGGGCGAGATCGTGCTCAATCAGGAAGCGATCCCCGGTTTGATGGGTGCGATGACAATGACGTACCCTTTGCCGACTCCGGGAGTCCTTTCCGAGCTTCATCCCGGCGACAAGGTTTCGGCGAGGCTATGGGCTTCTTCGGACGGATATGGTGGGACAGGTCTGCGGCTGGACAGAGTCGAAGTGAGTGAAGCGGCGCGGCCGGATGCATCACCGAAGGTGCAGTATCATGTGCCGGCGCCCGGAGACGTTGTCCCCGATTTTCCATTGCTGAATCAAAATGGCCGCACGATCCGTTTGAGCGACTTCCGCGGTAAAGTTTTGATGCTGACGTTCATTCACACGCGCTGCGAGATCGCGATCTATTGCCCGAGGATGAGCGAAAACTTCGCGGAGATCGAAAAAACACTCGAGGCCGACCCTGCTGTTTATGTAAAGACACATTTGATTACGATCACTTTTGATCCCGCCTATGACACCCCGGAGGTGTTGCGCGGCTATGCGGCGAAGTATGTGGGCAACAACCCGTCAGCGGCTTTTGCACACTGGGATTTTGCGGCTCCGATGCCGCGGGACCTGGCGAAGATGGAAGAGTTTTTCAATCTTCGGGTAACCGGTAAAGGGGCGGTGCTGGTGCATTCGCTGGCTACTGTCGTGATCGACAAGAATGGCAACGTATTGGGGTACTCGCCCAACAGCGACTGGAGGACGAAGGACCTGCTGACGCAGATCCGCGCCGCTGCGAACTAGGATAGCAACTGGATTGCTACGACTTTGCGTTTAAGATTGTGTTTTACTCATCCAAATAGCCGCCGTTCGAAAGGTCCCATGGCTTCGCCTGTCCGTTCTGAGTTGCTGCGTCCCTTTTATCCCTCGCTCGACGGGCTACGCGCTGTCGCATTTTTGACGGTATTTGTCCACCATTATTTCTATTTTTTCTATCACTACGATCTGCTCGATTGGGGTTGGGTTGGGGTGGATTTGTTTTTCGTGCTGTCGGGATTTTTAATCACCGGAATTCTGTATGACACACTTGATCGTCCCGATTTCTTTCAAAACTTTTATATACGCCGGGCGCTGAGGATATTTCCTCTATTTTACAGTATGTGGCTCGTACTTCTTTTGTTAACGCCGGTCCTGCATGTCGCGTGGACCCGCGCCAACATGGCTCTGGCGGTGTACCTTGGGAACTTTTTAGCTGCTGGGTCGAAGCTTCATAAATATAATCAGCCGGGCAATATTGTCTTTACCTTCCACGGCGTGGTGCGCCATCTACGCCTGGGGCACTTGTGGTCGCTCTGCGTGGAAGAACAGTTCTATCTTGTGTGGCCAGCTGTCGTATGGTTTGTGCGTTCGCGAAAGTCCCTTTTGCGCGTGTGCCTGGCAGTTATTGTGCTCCTGCCGATTGCGCGCGGTATCTACGCTTATCATTTTCCAAAACTAGTCGCAATTGGCTCCTTATATTACTCCAGCTGGATCCGCTTTGATACGCTACTCTGCGGCGCGGCCATTGCGCTCTGGTTGCGCGGCGGTACGCCGTCAATCGATGGCATGCGTAAGTATATTTACGCAACCATGGCCCTGGCAGCGGTAGTACTCATTGGCGGCTATTATTTCCTGGGTAATCCTAACATTGAATCCCTACAAGACCCTTTTGTCAGTGTGGCGGGCTATTCGCTTATTGCCGTGGGTTTTTCGGCCCTCTTGATTCTCGCGCTTGAACCAGATACGGCAATGGCGAAGGTACTCCAGTGGAAG
>CAZZYB010000404.1:0-4273 GCA_964658125.1 uncultured Acetobacteraceae bacterium
AAAGTACCACCAGACGCCGTGAGGATAATCGTGCCCCAGCAGGAAGATGGGATACTGCTGCGCTGCGTAGTGAATGTCGGTCATGCCCATCAGGTAGGATTCTGGCAATAAACGCCAGTTGGCCAGATGCCCGATCACCCAACTGTTGATCCCCGTGAGCGGGGCAGCGTATTCGCTCAAGGTCGGGTTCATGACCAGACCGGCGGGTCTGGCTGCATAGCGAAAGCCGTAGAACGCCCAAAGCACCACTAGCGCCACGATCAGGGTGGCTGCAATTCCGCCAAACAGCGTCCCAGCCAACCGCTTGCGCCGTCCCGGCTCGGCACAGGCGATCTCGACCGGCGTCAATGCCAACAGCATCGGAGCCAGCAAAATCCCGCTGTGCTTAGCCGACAGCGTGAGTCCAGCGGCCAGGCCGGTCAGCAACAGACGATTGACGGATGGCTGCCTTGCGTAGCGGTAGAAGCAATAAATTGTGGCCAAAAAGAAGCAAGCGACTCCCATATCGGTCGTGACCAGATCACTGTTGGCCAAGACGTTGGGCTCGAAGACGACCAAGAACAAGGCCAGCAAACCAGCGGACTCGCCAAAGAGCTCACTCCCCAGCAGAAATACCGCCACTGAGAAGCCAACGGCAAAAATCCCTGCTGCCAGGCGCATGCGGAAGAGCAGGCGATGCTCCGAGCCATCATTCCTTTCCATAAAATCACGGCCGTCCCGATAGGCTTCCGATTTGAACGATCGGTGTTGGAGCGGAGGCACCCAGAGCTTCTGGTGCAGGAGCGGCAGTGTCGCTACCAGCTTCACCAGCGGCGGATGCTCGGGATTGAGGCCGTAGTCGCCGCTTTGCCACATCATGTAGCCGGCGAAAATATGGTCGGCCTCGTCGAAGGTGAGCGACTCGCCATGAACGATGATCGCAACCAGGATCATCTGCAAGACGATCAATCCGCCTGCAAGGGACCAGACGGGTATTTTCAATTTATTCATCGAGCTTCCGCCTTCATAGATTTACGGGTGCAATGCAGTAGCTGATGAAACGCCATGGGCAATTATTCGCGGCTCCATTATAGAGAGTTCCACGAAGGACCTTGGATCAGGAGGTAGGTGGAATGTTTCGCCAAGGCAGACGGAGTTCGGCTATGCAGCCGCGGGCGTCGGGGCGGTTGGTCAGGCGGACGGTGCCGGAGTGGGCTTCGGCGATTTGCTGGGCGAGGATGAGGCCGATGCCGGTGCCTTCGGGCTTGGTGGTGTAGAAGGGGACGAAAAGGTTGGCGGGGTTGGTGAGGCCGAGACCGGTGTCGAGGATGGAGATAGTGAGTTCGTTGCTGGTGTGGGTCCATTGGATCTGCACGGCGGGGTCGGTGTCGGCGAGGGCTTCGGGGCTGAGGGCGGCGTCTACGGCGTTGCGGATGAGGTTGATGAGGCCTTGTTCGATCTGGTCGGGGTCGAGCGTGACCTCGATGGCCGGTGACGGGATGATGGTGACCCGCAGGCGGGATTCGAGGTGGGCTACGCGGTCGATGAGTTGCGCGAGTGAGATGCGGCTGAGCTTCGGGGTGGGGAGGCCCATGAGCTGGCGGTAGGCCTGGAGAAAGCGGTTGAGGGACTCCGCGCGGTTTTCGATTACGGCCAGGCCGCGAGCGAAATCTTCCGGTGCTTGCAAGGTCGAAAGGCGGGTGCGGAGGCTGCCGGCGATGGACTTGATGGGGGTGAGCGAGTTGTTGATTTCATGGCCTAGGACGCGGATGAGGCGCTCCCAGGCCTGGCGCTCTTCTTCGCGGAGGGCCTTGCTGACGTCGGACAACATGAGCAGGGTGTGGCGGACACCGCGTAGACGGAAGTAGCTGCGCTTCACTACCCAGCGGTCCGTTTGCTGGGTTTTGTTGCGGAGCAGGACTAGCTCGCCGTCTTCAGTGTCGAGTAGATGCGTGAGGTTGAGTTGCTGTGCGGAGCGGCCCAGGGCTTTGGCGGAGGTGGTGTTGAAGGCGCGCTCGCCGGCGATGTTGAGCATGAGGAGGCGGCCTTCGGTGTCGAAGGCGAGGACGGGGGATTCGAGGGAGGCCATGATGCGTTCGAGCAGGGCCATGGCTTCGAGAGCGCTGGTGCGCTGCGACTGCAGCATGCCGGCGAGAGCGTTGACTTCGAGGGCGAGGTCGCCCATGGCATCGTTGCGGCGGGCTCCGCGGGCGCGGAAGGAGTAGTCGTCTTCGCGTAGGGCGGCGACTACGTTGGCGAGGGTCTGCAGGGGGCGGATGATCTGCTCGGTTAGGAGCGAGACGGTGAGCATCCAGGCGAGGGCGAGGATGGGGAGGCAGGTGACGATGGTCTGCCACGCCGCATGATATTGCAGCAGGGCGATGAACGCCAAGGCGAGCGTTGGGAGGCCCATGAGGTAGAGCCCGGCGCGGAGACGTTTTTCGAAGCTGAGGCGGCGGCGGGTGCGGCCGAGGGGGAGGCGCTTGAGGGGGAGGGGTGGCTCGAAGTCGTCAGAGGCCATACTTTTCCATGCGGCGATAGAGTGCGCCGCGACTTAAACCGAGGGCTTCCGCCGCCTGGCTTACGTTGCCGTTCGTGCGGGTGAGGGCTTTGCGGATGAGGATGGCTTCGACGGTTTCGAGGCTCATGTCGTCGAGGCTTTGGCCTGCGGCGCGGGGCGTGTTGAGGCCGAGGTCGCTGATTTCTACGCGCGCGTTGCGGGCCATGAGGACGGCGCGTTCGATGGTGTGGTCGAGCTCGCGGACGTTGCCGGGCCAGGAGTATTGGAGCATCGCCTGCATTGCGGAGGGTTCGAGGCCGTCGAGTTGGCGACGGTAGCGAGTGGCGTAGCGGTCGAGGAAGAAGGCGGTGAGTGCAGGGATGTCTTCGCGGCGGTCGCGCAGGGGTGGGAGGTGGATCTCTACCGTGTTGAGGCGGAAGAGGAGGTCCTCGCGGAAACGCCCGGCAGCGACCTCGGCGCGGAGGTCGGCGTTGGTGGCGGAGATCATGCGGACGTCTACTGTTTTGGTTTTGGAGGAGCCTACGCGTTCGATTTCGCCGGTCTCGAGAACGCGGAGGAGCTTGGCTTGCTGGCGGATGGGGACGTTGGCGATTTCGTCGAGGAAGATGGTGCCGTTGTGGGCGAGTTCGAAGCGGCCGATGCGGTCGGTGCGGGCGTCGGTGAAGGCGCCTTTGACGTGTCCGAAGAGCTCGCTTTCGAAGGTGCCTTCGGGGAGCGCGCCGGTGTTGACGGCGACCAGCGTTCGGTCGGCTCGGGCAGAGAGGCGGTGCAGGGTTTGCGCGACGACTTCCTTGCCGGTGCCGTGCTCGCCGGTGATGAGGATGTTGGCGTCGGAGGGGCCGACGCGGGCCATGAGGTCGAGCGCGGGGCGCATGGAGGGGGCAGAGGCGATAAACGAGGGGGCGCCGGGAGCGCGCAGGATGCGGTTCTCGGCTTCGAGCCACTGGGCGCGCTTGCGGCTGCGGTGGAGCTCCATTTGCGTTTTCAGGACGCTGAGGAGGCGGGCGTTCTCCCAGGGCTTTTGAATGAAGTCGCCTGCGCCGCGGCGGATGGCTTCGACAGCTAGATCGATGTTGCCCCAGGCGGTCATGACGACGACGGGGAGCTGCGAGTCGATTTCTTTGACGCGCGAGACGAGGTCGAGGCCCTCCTGGCCGGAGGTGGTGTCGCGAGTGTAGTTGAGGTCGATGAGGAGGCCGTCGAAGCTTTCGCTGGCGAGGGCCTGGAGCGCGAGAGCGGGGGTGCGAACGACTTCGAGGGCGTAGCCTTCGGGCGTGAGGAGGAGCTGGAGGGCTTCGAGGATGTGGGGCTGGTCGTCTGCGATGAGGAGGCGGCACGGGGATTCGTGCGGCTTGCTGGAGCGCTTGGTCACGAGGCCGGTGTCGGTTTGCATAGTGCGTTGCTCCGCGTCACTTCGGCCTGGCTTCCGGAGCGATTCCTGTCTTGGCCGATTCTATCGAAATTGCGTAGGCGTCGAGAGTGTCGCCTACGGAGCGGTGGACTTCGATCTCGGCTTTTTGATAGGCGGTCATGGCGGCGACGAGTGTGGATTCGGCTGCGGCGAGGTCGCGGCGGGCGGTGAGGGTTTGGAAGTTGGAGCCGGCGCCTAGCTCCTGCTCCTTGCCGGTGATGGTGAAGGTCTTGTCGGCGAGGTCGCGGGCTTTCTTGGCGGACTCTACGCGGGCCTTGCTTTGCACGAGGGCGTACTGGGCGTTGCGGACTTCGATGCGGATCTGTTTGCGGAGCTGCTGGAGGCGGAGTTCGGCTTGCCGG
>CAZZYB010000405.1:0-4269 GCA_964658125.1 uncultured Acetobacteraceae bacterium
CCAACGTCCCGACCATCTACCTGGCCGGCGACTCCACAGTGGTCGACCAGGACAAGGAGCCCTGGGCAGCCTGGGGCCAAATGCTCCCCGCATTCTTCGGCCCCGGCGTATCCATCGCGAATAACGCCGAGTCCGGCGAAACGATCAAGAGCTTCGTCGGAGAACGCCGCTACGCCAAAATCATGTCCACCATCCAACCCGGCGATTTTCTCCTCATCCAGTTCGCCCACAACGACCAGAAACCCGGAGCCGTCTCTCTGGACGAATACCGCGACCTGCTGCGCCGCTACATTGCCGACGCCCGCAGCCACGGCGCAACGCCGATCCTCGTCACCTCGATGAATCGCCGCAACTTCGACGCTGACGGAAAGATCACCCAGACCCTCGGCGCCTATCCGCAGGCCATGCGCGAAGTAGCGGCCGACCAGCACGTAGCGCTCATTGACCTCAACGCCCTCAGCAAGACCCTCTTCGAAGCTCTCGGCGAACAAGGCACTCTGCACGCCTTCGTCCATTACCCGGCCAACACCTTCCCCAATCAACCCAGCGAGCTAAAGGACGACACCCACTTCAACTCCTACGGAGCCTACGAACTTACCCGCGCCATCGTCCAGAACATCCGCGATCAGCACCTTCCGTTGGAAAAATACCTCCGCGCCAACATCCCACAGTTCGACCCCGCCCACCCGGAACCCTTCTCCGCCTGGACGCTCCCACCCAGTCCCCTAGTCTCCACAACGAAACCCGACGGACGTTAACAAAGAGTGGGCCCCGGCAAGCGCCGGGGCCCACTGTGCACAATGCAACTTCTAAACCAGTTTGCGAGCAGCCTTCTGCGCCGTCGACGCATAGCCACTGGCCGCATCGACAACAGCATCCAGCTGTTCCTTACCGCTGTCGATCAACTTCTGAGCTTCCTTGCTCAGATACTCAGCCTGCTTTTTGAGGTAATCTGCAGCCTCTTCGAGAACTTCGCCAGCATCGTCGATGCCGCGCTTCAACTGCTTCCTGGTTTTGACGCCGGACTGTGGAGCATACAGCAGCGCCGCGATTCCACCCGCCAGCGCACCAACTCCAAGCGCAACCCAAAATTCCTTATGACGCATCGTTCGCACCTCCATGTGCTTTCTAAGGCATGTGCAGCATTCTCATTATACGATTCGGCTGTCGCGAAGGGGATGCAAAAGCCTGGCAACTACGTCAGCGCAACCCCGCCAGCTCCCGAGCCCGCACAAACACCTTCGCAAACATCACCTTATTCAGCCGCCCGGTATTCGTGTTCCGCAGCGAGGGATGATAGCTCCCCAGCAGCTTGATCCCATTCGGCAGCGTGTACTCCGCGCCATGGCCAAACGTATACGCCGACCGCCGCTCGATTACCCCGGCATTCAACATATGTGCTAGATAACCATCCCACGCGATCTTCCCCAGGCACACCACCACCTTCACCCTCGGCAGCGCCGCGGTCTCCGCCGCAAAGTGCGCCGCGCAATTCCGAACCTCACCCGGCGTAGGCTTATCCCCCGGCGGCGCACACCGCACCACAGACCCGATCCACGCATGTTTCAGCCGTAAACCATCATCCCGCGAAACCGCATTCCCATGCGTAGCCAGCCCCAACTCCGCCAGCACGGGATACATAAAGTTCCCCGCCCCATCCCCCGTAAACGGTCGCCCCGTCCGATTCGCTCCATGCGCCCCGGGAGCCAACCCTACAATCCGAATCCGAGCCTTCTCGTCCCCGAACCCCGGCACCGGCTTGGCCCAATACTCCTGGTCCATGTAGGCCCGCCGCTTCACCCGCCCAATATTCTCCCCATACTCTCGCAGTCGCGGACAAAGTGCACACCCCGCAATCTGCCCATGCAGCGTCTGCAACACCGTCAAACCTTCCGGCATCGCCGCCTTAATCTTCTTACTTGCCATTACCGATGAAACCCAAAGTCCTTCCGCCCTAAAGCTTCGCCAGCGACACTACCGTCAAAACAAGTATCGCGTGATAAATCACATGAAGAGTGTCGGGCGAAATACCGTTACGTTCCGGCAAAAACTTCATCGTGCCCGCAAACCTCACCCGATAACGTTCCGCACGCTCCGGATTCGGTAGCACCAGATACGGAATCCACCACGCCCAAAGCATTCCTGCTAACGCAATGCCGTAGGTATACCAAAGCCAGGTCTGGAGCCACATCGGCCAGCGGGACGCATTCCAATAAAGGCAGCTCACGACGAAGACTGCGGCAAACGGCAGCGCGCTCAACACAGTCGTCCAAAACAGCTTGGTCTTCGAATCGCTAGTCCGCACGGCGTCCAAATTCGACAGCCTGCCCAGCGGCACCCAGTCGTGCAGTAGCAGAAACACGACCTGAACTCCCTGCAGCACCACCAGCGTCTTCGTTATCGGCAGACCCATGCTCGATGCTCTCAGACCTTCCCGCACGACGCAACCTTTCCCCCTATTCCCTACTCCCTGCCTTTGTCGTATCCTTGATGAGGCACAACACAAGCGGCGGCCCGCGCGCAAGGCGCGCCCCCGGCAATCCAATCCCGCCCACAAAATCTGGAAGGCAACACTTTGACCCCCACTGAAACTACTGAAGAAAACCTCACGCCCGCAGAAACCTCCGCCACCGAGCTGACCCACGAAGGCCACAGCCACGAAGGCCACGACCACGCCGGTCACGACCATGAACACCATCACCCCGCCCCGACCCTCAACCCCGAGCTAACCCGCACCATCTCCGTAGAAGCTCCCGTTGAAGAAGTCGACCAGGCCTACGCCCGCACCTACAAGCGCTACCAGAAGCTCGCCCGCATCCCCGGCTTCCGCGCCGGCAAGGTCCCCGCATCGCTCATCAAGTCCCGCTTCGCCAAGGAAGTTCGCCAGGAAGTCCTCGAAGCCCTCGTAGACCAGAAGTTCCGCAAGGCGCTTGCCGAGCAGAACGCCCAGCCCGTCTCGCAGCCCCAGGTTTCCGAGCTCTTCCTCGTAGAAGGCCAGCCCCTCCGCTTCAAGGCTACCTTCGAAGTCGGCCCCGCGTTCGACACTGCCGGCTTCGAAACCGTCTCCGTCCAGCGCCCCGACGCGACCCTCACGGATGACGAGTTCGAAGGCGAACTCAACAACGTCCTCGACCGCCACGCCACCATCTCCCCCGTCGAAGAAGACCGGCCCCTCGCCGATGGTGATTGGGCCGAGATTGGCTTCACCGGGAAAATCCAGGATCTCGCCCAAACGGTAGGCGAAGAAGGCCTCGAAAGCAAGACAGACGACCAGCCCATCACAGGTGACGACGTCCTGCTCGAGATCGGCGGCAAGAACACCCTCCCCGCCTTCACCGATGGCCTTCGCGGCACCAAACCCGGCCAGGAACTTACCCTCGAAGTTGTCTACCCCGGCGACTTCGGCGACCAGCGTCTCGCCGGCAAAACCGTCACGTACGACATCACCGTCAAGGCCATCAAGCGCAAGGACTTCCCTGAGCGCGACGACGAGTTCGCCAAAGAGCTGGGACCCTACGAGTCCTGGTCCGACTTTGAAACCAAGCTCCGCGAGCGCGCTGCCGACCGCAAGAAGGACGCGCTGGAAGGCCAGGCCAAGGAGCAGATGCTCGACCAGCTTCTCTCCCGCTACAACTTCCCGCTGCCCGAGTCCTTCGTCCAGCAGCAGATCGACGCCCGCCTCGAACGCGGCCTACGCGCCCTCGCGCAGCAGGGCATGACCTCCGACGCGATGCGCCAACTCGACTTCGCAAAACTGCGCGAAGCGCAGCGCGACCAGGCCATGCAGGAAGTCAAAGCGTCCATCCTCCTCGACCGCCTCGCCGCCGCCGAAAACATCACCGTCGAAGACAACGAAATCGACCGCGAACTTCTCATGATGTCCATTCAGCAGCGCGAGCCTCTCGAAACCCTCCGCGGCCGCATGGTCGAAGACGGCTCTTTCGAGCGCATGCGCGAACAAATGCGTCGCGAGAAGACCGCCACGCATCTCTACGAGAAGCTAGCGTCATAACGCCAACGTTCCAGGTACGCCAAGGCTTCAGCTTTGGCTCTCACGGACCAAAGAAGAGTTGGGGCTTTAGCCCCTGGGGTAAGTCCTCCGACACAGGACTCTGAACCACCACCAGCCCCTGTATCCTGATCACGCAGCAACAGAAAGAGAGAACCCATGGGACTCATACCGATGGTGCTCGAGCAGACGAGCCGGGGCGAACGCTCCTACGACATCTACAGCCGTCTGCTCCGCGACAACATCATCTTCCTCGGCAC
>CAZZYB010000406.1:0-4268 GCA_964658125.1 uncultured Acetobacteraceae bacterium
ACATGCACTTATCTTAACCGAATCCACAAATCAGCTTGCTAAGCGATTTCGCGCGCCAGCTTGTACGCCGCAGCCAGATCGTCCTTCAGATAACCAAGCAACGTCTCCCGCCCCTCATGATCGCGCGCACGCAGCACCGCCGAGGGATGAACCGTCGCCATGACACGCTGCGCGAACGGCGTCTCCTGCACCTGGCCGCGAGACTTCATCAGGGCGAACGTTCCACCCAGCAAAGACTTCGAAGCCGACGCGCCCAGGCACAGAACAACTTTCGGCTTCACGGCATCGAGCTCCGCGACCAGCCAGGGTTTACACGCATTGATCTCACTCATACGCGGATTCTCGTGGAGACGCCTCTTGCCGTGCTCAACGAACTTGAAATGCTTTACGGCATTGGTTACGTACACGTCCGCCGTATCGATCTGCAGCTCTTCCAATGCCTTTCGCAAGACCATTCCCGCCGGGCCGACGAAGGGTTTCCCCTGCAAGTCCTCCTGATCGCCTGGCTGCTCGCCGACAAGCATCAAGCTCGCACCCGACGATCCTGCGCCCGGCACGACCTGCGTGGCAAATCGATAGAGATCGCACCCTTTGCACGACGGCAATTCGCGTCTCAAGGCGGGCAGCGTGTGCCGTGCCGGAACGAAAGGCGCTGCCGTTGTCTTGTCCTGCTGAGTAGAAATCATAGTCACCACCCTGGTTTCAGCCTTCTGCATAAGATGCGGAAGGGCGTTGATCTCGGGCAGATTTTGCCAATATCGAACTGGCATTTCACTGCGCATCGCCTCCGGGTTCAATCGCGCAGGATTGAAGATCGAGCTGTAATAAGTGCGCCACAAATCTTCCATCTCATCTTCCTGGGGGGCGTCTTCACGCGCCACTCCCAAACCGAATTCGAGTCTCCGCAGATGAGGATCCCAACGCACGGAAGCGTCCGGCGTCATGATCGCCCAGCGCATCACGGCGAAGCGTTCGGCGAAAAACGGCGCAACGAGAGGCAAAATGCGATGGTCCGGACGGTACCACGCAACGTATTGCTCTTCGACCGTACTGTCGCCGCCGGCAGCGCCCGCAACTTTGCGAAAGCGAACGAAGGCGTGCATCTTGTGTACGTCGCGGCGAACCTGCGACTCCAGCGTCTTCAACGCAGCCACGTCATTGTCTGTTTCGACATGCATAAGATTTCGGTTCGTCTGTAGCCGCCAGAGCAGGCGATAGAGAAGATTCCACCGTTGCCGGTCGCGATGAACCGCCGCCAGCTTCGCGGCGTCCAGGAACGCCTTCGGCACGTGAGGCTCAAGGACAGGGATGCCGGTTGCGTGCGCTGCATCTCCCAGGTTCAGGTCCAGAGTCTGAACGATGGTGGCGTCAGCGAAGTCGATCTCCTGCGGGCTGTATCCAGAACGCAACGCGCCTCGCGCCGCAGCACGCCAGGCTTCAAAGTCCGGAGGCATCTGAACTCTCAGCACAACCCTATACCGACCCTGTGAGAGCGCTGGCTGCGGCGAAAAGCTCCAGTTGCCCCTCGTTTTGCCTCGAACCCGACGTACTGGGGAGGTTTGACGGCATGTGATCTGCTGCGACCACGAAGCCCGCTGCGAGCTTCAGCCTGACGTGCAGCTTGCGAAGATCTTCGAGCGCGAGCCGATGATACCGGCGGATACGCATGATCCGGTCCACATTGCGGTAACCAATTCCCGGAACTCGCAGCAGTGCTTCACGTGGCGCAGCGTTGACATCGACCGGAAAGAACTCGGGATGGGAGTTCGCCCAAACCGTCTTTGGATCTTCCGTGAGCGACAGGTCAGGAGACGCTTCGGTTGTAATCTCCTGCGGTGAGTATCCGTAGAAGCGCATCAGCCAGTCGGCTTGATACAGGCGGTGCTCGCGCATTCGCGGCGTCGCCTGTAGCGGAAGCCTGGCATCTGCCTCCGGATAAGGACTGAAGCCCGTGTACTAGATGCGGCGTAGCTTGTAGGACCCGTAGAGAGTGCCGGCACGCAGGATGATCTCGCGATCTGTCGACGCCGTTGCGCCGATCACCATCTGCGTGGATTGTCCGGCGGGTGCAAAGTGTGGGGCGAGAGTTGACCGGCGGCGCTCGTCGTCGGCCTCCAGCTTTCGCTCATGGATCTGGCCCATCGTGGACTCGATGACGCTGGCCTTCTTTTCCGGCGCCAGTTGAACGAGATCGTTCTGCGTCGGCAACTCAATGTTGGCGCTCAGCCGATCCGCCCAGCGTCCTGCTTCGCGGACCAGGCGTTCGTCGCAGCCGGGGATCGTCTTGAGGTGGATATATCCGCCGAAGTGGTGGACTGTGCGCAGCGTCTTCGCAACCTCAATCAATTGCTCCATCGTGTAATCGGGCGATTGAATGATGCCGGACGACAGGAACAAGCCTTCAATGTAGTTGCGCTTGTAGAAGTCCAGCGTCAGATTGACGATTTCTTCCGATGAAAATCTGGCGCGACGGATGTCGCTGGACACGCGATTAACGCAGAAAACGCAGTCGTAAGTGCAGAAGTTGGTGAGCAGGATTTTCAGTAGCGAGACGCAGCGTCCGTCAGGGGTGTAGCTGTGGCAGATGCCATTGCCGTCGGAGTGGCCTACTCCCTTGCCGTTGCCTTGGCGCTTTGAGCCGGAAGAGGCGCATGAGGCGTCGTACTTTGCCGCGTCCGCGAGTATCTCGAGCTTCTGCTGCACCGTCATCATGGGCCCCGCCACAGCTTCTATTATAGGCGAAGATGCGGCGAATGCGCTTAGTGGCCCGGAGGGTCTTCGGGCATGATGCGGATATCTTCCACTCCGCGGTAGCGCTCGGCGTAGTCCATGCCGTAGCCGATGACGAAGCGGTCGGGAATTTTGAAACAGACGTAATCGGCTTGAATCGGAACGAGGCGGCGCTCGTGTTTGTCCAGACACGTGGCGATCTTGAGCGACGCCGGTTTGTGCTGCAACATCAGGTCGCGGAGGTAGTTGAGCGTGAGGCCGGTGTCGAGGATGTCTTCGACGATGATGACGTGGCGGCCTTCGATGGGGTTGTCGATGTCCTTGATGAGCTTGACGGCGCCGGAGGAAACGCGGGCACGGCCATAGCTGGAGACGGCGACGAAGTCGAAGGTGTTGTCGACCTCGATGGCGCGAGCGAGGTCGGCGAGGAAGATGGCCGCACCTTTGAGGACGCCGATCAGGACGATCGATTGTCCTGCGTAGTCTTCCGAGATTTGTTTACCGAGAGCTTTCACTCGTTCGGCGATCTGTTCTTTGGTGAACAGGACGTCCATCGTGCTGGGCGGAACAAAAGGCGGCAGATTTGTCGACATTCAAGTAGGTTAGCGCGAACGGCATGAGGAAAACCCGGCTGCGTGGGATTTCGTCGCCGCGCCGCTATACTTGACGGGACTCATGTATCCCTACATCCATATTGGCTCTTTTCAGTTAGGTACGTTCGGCCTGCTCTTGTGGCTGGCCGCGGTTTGCGGAGCCGTCATTCTGCATCGCAACTTCGTTCGGAATGGCGTCGATGCCGATGCGCTCAATGTCGTTGCGCTGGTTACACTTTGCGGCATTATCGGGGCCAAGCTTTGGCACGAGTTGCAGAATCCGGCAGAGCTGGCTGCGACCTGGCACCAGATTTTTGTGCCTGGGTTCGGGCATCCGAAAGAGGTTTTACTGGGCTTTTTGCACTGGTTTCAGACCGGTTTTGCATGGTTCGGAGGCATGCTGGCCGGGGTGGCGATGCTGATGTGGCAGGGTCGCGAGGCTCGGTTCACGGGGACGCCGGGAGAACGGGTTGGGCCGTGGCGGATGCTCGATCTGGCGGCTCCGGCGGCGGCGATTGGGTATGGCGTGGGCCGGATTGGGTGCCTGACTTCGGGTGATGGCGATTATGGGATCAATACGACTTTGCCGTGGGGTGTTCACATGGCGAAGGATGCGCTGTTTCCTCCGACGCCTCCGGATGCTCTGGTTCAGCCGACTCCTGTGTATGAGTTTTTGTTCTCGCTGGTGGTGTTCTGGATTCTCTGGAAGCTGGCCGAGAAGCATAAGCCGATTGGGTGGCTGACCGGGTTGTACCTGGTGCTTTCCGGGGTTGGGCGGTTTTTGGTGGAGTTTGTGCGGATCAATCCGAAGATTTATTTTGGGCGAACGCTGTCGAATGCTCAGGTTGCGGCGATTGGTAGCGTCCTTTGTGGCGGGTTGCTGATGGCGTGGGCTATTCGTGCAAACCGGCGGTGGGCACCGAAGCCTGAAAGCTGAAAAGTACC
>CAZZYB010000407.1:0-4266 GCA_964658125.1 uncultured Acetobacteraceae bacterium
CTTCTTCGCAGGAGCCTTCTTGGCAGCTGCCTTCTTAGCCGGAGACTTCTTGCCCGCGGTCTTAGCCGGTGCACCCGACGCGTCGCCGACAGCAGTTACGGATTTCTTTTCCGCGACCGTGACGATGATGTGCGAGATGCGGCGCTGGTAGCGGAACGCACGGCCCATTGGAGCAGGGCGGATGCGCTTCATGCGCGGGCCTTCATTGGCGATGGCCGTCTTGACGTAGAGGTTGTCGACATCGAGGTCCAGACCCTTTTCGCCGGAGAGATACACCGCATTCTGAACCGCCGACTCGAGGACCTTCTTCACGACAGGCGACCAGCGCTTGTTGGTGAAGGTGACGATGTCGATGGCGGCCTGGATGCGCTTGCCCTTGATGAGGTCGAGCACGAGCTTGGCCTTCTGCGGGCTGCCGCGCTGAAACTTAGCCTCGGCGCGGAATTCGGTAGTTGCTGGAGCTGCTGACTTAGCCATAAATAATCCTTCGCAATACTTGGCGAATATTCGCCTAAATCTTTATTTGGCCTTCGCCGTGTCGCCGGACTTCGCGGAGTGACCCTTGAAGGTGCGGGTTGCAGAGAACTCGCCGAGCTTGTGCCCGACCATGTTCTCCGTGCAATAGACGGGGATGAACTTGCGCCCGTTGTGCACAGCGATGGTATGACCGACCATGTCCGGGTGAATCGTGGACCGGCGCGACCAGGTGCGGATGACCTTCTTTTCGTTGGCCGTGTTCATTGCATCGACCTTGACCATAAGGTGTGCGTCGATGAATGGGCCCTTCTTTGTAGAGCGTGCCATTTTTATTACTCCGTGTTGCTGTGCTGTATACAACGAATCTCAGGAGAAGTGCTGAGACTTGGTTTTGCCCTTGCGACACCTTGCGGGTGCTCCTCCGGGCGCTGCTCTTACAGTTTCCAGTTGTTAGTTCTTAGTTGTTAGTAAAAACGCTTCTACTAACAACTAACAATTCAGAACTAACAACTCGCTCTTACTTGCCCTTGTTGCGGCGTTGGACGATGAAGACATCCGTACGCTTGTTATTGCGAGTCTTGTAGCCGCGTGTCGGCTGGCCCCACGGCGTCACGGGGTGACGACCGCCTGAGGTTTTACCTTCACCACCACCGTGCGGGTGGTCGACCGGGTTCATCGAAACGCCGCGGTTGGCGGGCCGAATGCCCTTCCAGCGGTTGCGTCCAGCTTTACCGATCGTGACGTTCTCGTGGTCGGTGTTGCCGACCTGGCCGATGGTCGCCATGCACTCGACGAGCACCTTGCGAGTTTCGCCGGAGGGCAGCTTGAGGAGGGCGTAGTCGCCTTCCTTGGCGATCAGATTGACCTGCGCGCCGGCGGAGCGGGCCATCTGCGCGCCCTTGCCAGGGCGAAGCTCAATGTTGTGCACGATGGTACCGGTGGGGATGTTCTTCAACGGCAGAGCGTTTCCGACCAGGATATCGGCTTCCGGGCCGGACATAATCTTCATGCCAACCTTCAGACCGATGGGCTGAATGATGTAGCGCTTCTCACCATCCGCATAATTCACCAGAGCGATGCGCGAGCTGCGGTTGGGATCGTACTCGATGGTGGCGACGGTGGCGGGGATACCGTACTTGTCGCGCTTGAAATCGATCAAGCGAAGCTTCTGTTTGTGGCCGCCACCCTGGTGACGGATGACGAGCTTGCCCATGTTGTTACGGCCGCCGGTGCGCGGCTTCACGGCGAGAAGCGGCTTATAGGGCTTGTCGGTCGTGAGGTCGTCATTGACCAGCTTCGTAGCGAAGCGGAGGGTCGGCGTAATCGGACGGAATGATTTAATCGGCATGTTGCTATTCCTTTGCCGCGCTGGCTGTAACTGTTTCTCAAGCGCGATACGTGGTGCTTAGGGTTCTTAGTTGTCAGTTATTAGTTGTCAGTAAGTGCTTTTACTAACAACTAAGAACTGAGAACTCACAACTATTAGATTTCTGCGGCGAAGTCGGGAACTTTCTCTCCGGCCTTCAGGCGGACATACGCTTTCTTCCAATCGGAAAGGTAGCCCGAGTACTTACCACGCTTGCGCTCCTTACCGACAACGCTCGCTGTGCGAACGGCAGCGACCTTGACCTTGAACAGCAGCTCTACAGCCTGCTTGATTTCGGTCTTGGTGGAGTTGGCGGCTACTTCAAATACGAGCGAGCCTTCGACTTCGCGCGTTTGGAGAGCCTTCTCCGTGATGAGCGGGCGGCGAATAACTTTATAGAGGGTCGACATTTATGCAGCCTCCTTCTCGGCGTGCTTACGCTTGGAGACGGACTTCTTCAGCGTTTCCTGCAGCGTTTCGAACGCGGCCTTCGAGAAGACGGCGTGCTCATACTTCAGCAGGTCATAGGGGTGAACTTCGGACGAGAGCACGAGCTCAACGCCGGAGAGGTTGCGCGAACCGAGGTACAGCTTCTCGGAGAGCTGCTGCGACGACTCCACCAGCAGGGTGGTCTTCTTCGCTTCGAGCTTGTTCAACGCGGTGCGGAAGATCTTGGTCTTGCCTTCTTCAACGTCGAAGTTCTCAACGATGGTCAGCTTGCCGGCGGCCAGCTTCGAAGCGATAGCCGAGCGGAGCGCGCCCATCAGCTTCTTCTTCGGGAACTGGTAGTCGTAGCTGCGCGGCTGAGGTCCGTGGACCGTTCCACCACCACGCCAGAGCGGGGTTCGGATAGAACCGACGCGAGCGCGGCCCGTGCCCTTCTGCTTCCACAGTTTCTTGCCGGCGCCCGAAACCTTCTTGCGGTTCTTGGTCGCGGCCGTTCCCTGGCGGAGCGAAGCGCGGTAGTGCTTGACCGCCTCCCAGAGGAGAGCTTCGTTGACTTCTCCCGCGAACAGGTCGTCGAGTTCGAACTCGCCAACCTTGGCTCCGGTGAGATTGACTACATTGATGTTTGCCATCTCTACTTCTTTCTGTGCGTGCGATCGATGCCGCAGGCCGTCATTTTGTTAGGCTGCATGACTCGGTCTGTTTCCCGTGCAGCTTGCTACTGATTGAGCCGCTAGCTTCTAGCTGTTAGCTTTTAGCTAAACGCTAGCGGCTAAAAGCTATTTCTTCTTGGGTGCAGCCTTCTTGGAAGCCTTCAACGCGTCCTTGGTAGCTGCGCCGGCGAATCCACGCCGCTCTCTCGGTGGCGCCTTCGCCTTCGAGACGAGCACGTAACCATCACGCGCTCCGGGTACTGCGCCTTCGACGAGCAGAAGGTTATCTTCCGCGTCGATCGCACGGATGCGAAGGTTGCGGACGGTGACCTGATTGGTCCCCATGTGGCCGGGCATGCGCTGGCCGGGGAACACGCGCGACGGGAACGACGATGCGCCGATCGAGCCCTGCACCTGGAACATGTGACCGTGCGACTTGGGTCCGCCGCCAAATCCATGCCGACGAATAACGCCCGCGAAACCGCGGCCCTTGCTGTTGCCGATCACGTCGACGAACTTGGTGTCGTTGAAGATCTCAACCGTGATGCGATCGCCGGACTTTACGCCGGCGTCGCCTTCTGCACCCGAAACCGACTCAAGCTGCACTTCGCGGATTTCGCGAACGGGCGGCACGTCGGACTTGGCGAAGTGGCCGGTCATGGCCTTGTTGATCTTCGAAGCCTTGATGAACTCGACGAGGCCGATCTGCGCGGCGTCGTAGCCATCGGTCTTCATTGTTTTGAGCTGCGTGATGACACACGGGCCGACCTTCAGAACGGTGACGGGATGAACCACACCGTTATCGTCGAACACCTGCGTCATGCCGACTTTCTTACCGAGAATTCCTGTGACTGACATACTTCCCTTTCCTCATCATGCCGCGTTGATCGCGGCACTGTAGGTGTTGCGTAATTACTTGGTTACCGTCTTGATCTCGACGTCGACACCGGCTGGCAGGTCGAGCTTCATCAGCGCGTCGACGGTCTGCTGCGTGGGTTCGAGGATGTCGATCAGGCGTTTGTGCGTGCGGATCTCGAAAGCCTCGCGCGACTTCTTGTCGACGTGGGGCGAGCGCAGAACGCAGTACTTGTTCTTCATTGTCGGGAGCGGAATCGGTCCGGCGACCTGTGCGCCTGTGCGCTTGGCGGTCTCGACGATCTCGCCGGTGGACTGGTCGAGGACGCGGTAGTCATAAGCCTTCAGGCGGATGCGGATGCGTTGCTGTGCCATGTAAATCTCTTTCTTCAAAGAACGTTTGGAGTGGCTGCCGAGCATCGACTGCTGGATGCCTCGGCAGCCCTCGTTCAGGGATTAGAGATTAGG
>CAZZYB010000408.1:0-4255 GCA_964658125.1 uncultured Acetobacteraceae bacterium
GTACATGCCACGCATGGCATGAAAAGCAACGGCCAAGGCCAAGGAGGAAGCACCCATGAACACCGCCACCAACGTCACCCCCATCAACGAAAACCCCCAACATCCGCAGCAACGGCAGACCGCCACAGACATCATTGCCGCCAACGTCAAGAGCCTTATCGAGCAGCTAGAGGCCGGACACTCCGATGCGCTCACAGCCTACCTCGACGCGATGATCGCCCCCGCGTTAGGTATGAGCTATGGCGGAAAGTTTGATTCACCTCTTCATGGGCCGATGTTTCGCATGTAGCCAAGGCGACTGCAGGTGACCAACCATCCGGTTTCTGAATGCGAAGTAGCGGCGATGTGAGGGTGATACTTGGCTCAACCCTCGGGTGACCCGATTACGCCTTCCTATCAGATTCAAGAACCTCATCGACCTCCGGCCATGCAAAACAGCCTCCGAGGTGAGTAGTTGATAATCTGTTCGCAATGAAAGTTCGAATATTGAACGGCCCTCTCAGCCCACCGCCCGGCAGACCGTGTTGGCTGGGCAACCGTGATCTTCCGTTGATCTATCTCGGCTGGGGATCGCGAGACTTTAACCTCACCCCTGTAAACTTGCATCGCGACAACGGATCAAACTACTACTTAGTGATTAGTGGCAGCATCGAGATACAGGATGGTCGGACAAAGACAAGCGTCACCGGCCCAACTGCGCTTATCTTCGACACGGACTGCACTTTCGCTATTGCGCAAAGGCGTACAGAGAAGGTACAGATTCTCGTTTGGATATGGCAGGGCAGAACGCCGATCCCGGGCTTGCGTCCCGCTAGAGGTTCTTTTCGCACTTTCTCGCTTTGTCACCCTCTCGATAGGCTCTTCGAACTCCATAGCCGCTGCCGGGCCGAGGTGGCTCAGCCTGACATGCAAGCCGCGCGATCCCTCAGCGCGCTACGGCGTCTGGTTGAAGTGGAGATACTGCGCGCCTCCTACCGCAACGCTCCCGACTTAAACGCACGATGGAAGCTGGCAGAATCATGGATGCGTTCGAACCTCAGCATCCACACTCCCATCCCAGCCTTGTGCGAATACCTGAGAATGTCGCCCAGTACCTTGCACCGGTTCTTTCACGCGCAGGCTGGCGAATCACCGGGAGCATACTTTCGTTCTCTCAAGATGCGCGAGGCTCTGCGACTCATCCATGACGAGGGTCTACAGGTAAAGCTTGTCGCGTATCAACTTGGATACAGACACGCGAACGAACTGAGCCGAGCTTTATCGATGTTTGAACCGCGCCCGCAAGCTTAAGCGAAGAACAATTCCTGTCAGATCGACGCATTTGGTGACCTGTTTGCCGTTGACCCTGTGAGGAGACTGGGCATAGATTCGACAGGTCAGTCCAGGAGCCCGTCTAAGATGAATCGCCGCAGCTTTGTGTCTAACTCTATCCTTGCTGCTGCCGGAACTGCCTTGTCGCAAGCAGCGTCTGCTCCCGCGCAACCCCGGTCTAACAAGAACCCGTTTGGGGGACTTGATAGCACGCGATCTTTTGCGCTGGAGGACAAGAATCTGCAGTCGGCTTTGTCACGTATTGACCGACTGGTTGCACGCGGTCCATTCCAGCCGAACTGGGACTCGCTTCACGGGCATCAGGACGCCGAGTGGTTTCGGGATGCCAAGTTCGGGATCTACACGCACTGGGGCCCCGTAACGGTCGGTAGTTCGTTTGGTCCGGATGACTCGCAATGGTATGGCATGGAGATGTATCAGCCGAGCCATCCAGCCTTTGAGTATCACAAGAAGACCTTCGGAGATCAGTCGAAGGTTGGATATAAAGACATCATCCCTAAGCTGACGGGCGAACACTTCAACGCCGATCACTGGGCAGACGTAGTTGCCAATTCGGGTGCGAAGTTTGCTGGTCCTGTGGCAATGCACCATGACAACTTCGCCATGTGGAACTCATCGCTTACACGTTGGAACAGCGTCCTGATGGGTCCGCGTCGGGATATCGTGGGTGAGCTTGCACGGGCCTATCGCTCCAAGGGCCTGCGCTTCATGACCAGCTTTCATCATGGTTTCGCTTGGCGCTACTATGAGCCGTCGTTCCAGTACGACGGCGCCGACCCCAGGTATGCCGATCTCTATACGGAGAAACATGAGCCGAAAGCTCCGCCCAGCAAGCACTTCCAGGATCGTTGGCTGGCCGAAGTGTATGAGGTTCTAGAGACCTATCAGCCTGACCTGATCTACTTCGACTTCGAGTTCTATGAGGTGATCTCCACGGAGTATCAGCAGAGGCTGTTTGCGACCGCCTACGACTGGGCGGCGCAGTCGAACCGCACCATATCGGTGACCCAGAAGGACAGGAAGATCCACGACTCCACGGGCATCCTCGACTTCGAGCGCGGCCGCGAAGACAGAATCACGCCGTATCCCTGGCTTGATGACACTGCAATTGGACCTTGGTTCTACGAAAAGCGGGTGAAGCTGAAGAGCACCGTCTACCTGCTTGGGCTGCTGGCGGATATTGTCTCCAAGAATGGTTGCTTGTTGGTTGACGTGAGTCCGATGATCGACGGAACCTTCCCGCCAGAAAGCGAAAAGATCCTCAGCGAGATGGGCGGTTGGCTACGCGCAAACGGGGAAGCAATTTACGGGACGCGACCGTTCTCCGTTTACGGCGAAGGGCCCACCCACAATGCGGCTGGGGCGAGTTTCAGTGAGAACAAGGACCAGCCCTTCACTGGAGCCGACATCCGGTACACGACCAAGGGGCCCGCTCTCTATGCAATCTTCCTTGGACGTCCTGCGGCAAAGACGGTTTTGCGCTCGGTTCACGCGAGCTCGCTACCCGCAGGTCGCATACAAGCTGTGACCGAGCTCGCATCCGGACAGCGCATCCAGTGGCGGGAAACGGGTGATGGTGTGGAAGTAACCCTTCCTGAGATAGTCCTCGAAAAAGCGGACCTCGGCTGTGTGCTGAAGTTCGCATGAGCATTGCACGACTCGGAGGAACATGAAGCAGATCAATGCCATAGACGTGGCCGTGATCATCGCCTACCTCGTCGGCATAGTAGGAGCTGGGGTAGTGGTCGGCCTTCGCAATCGCAAAGGCGCGGGGACGAGTAGCTACTTTCTTGCGTCGCATACCCTGCGCTGGCCATCGATCGGACTTGCTCTTTTTGCAACCAACATTTCCTGTCTACATTTGGTCAGCCTGGCGCAGGCGGGGTACGATTCTGGTCTGCTGATGGGGAACTTCGAATGGCTTGCAGCATTCGCGCTCGTCGCTCTTAGTCTCTTCTTTGTGCCGTTCTACATGCGCGCCCAAATAGCAACGCTACCGGATTTTCTGGAGAAAAGGTACAGTCGCGAGTGCCGCGACTGGCTGGCAGGCTTATCGATGGTTACAGCGATTATCTTCAACATCGCGTTTCCGCTCACCACAGGTTGGCTTGTCCTTCATGGAGTGTTCGGTATGAACAAGTGGGTCTGCATCATTAGCCTGACTACGTTAACCGCCATCTATACGACAGTAGGCGGCCTCTCAGCCGTAGTTGCAACAGAGACCATACAGGCTTTGGTGCTCCTGGCTGGATCGGTGCTAATCACCGCGCTTGCGTTGAGCAAGTGCGGTGGATGGGGAGGCATGGCAGCCCAGCTCCATGCCTCAGGCGAGACGGTCAAATTGACTATGTTGCGCTCGTCCGCTCGAGAGCCGACGCTCCCTTGGTATGCGGCGATCCTTGGGTATCCCGCACTTAGCATCTGGTACTGGTGCGCCGACCAGACAATCGTGCAGCGCGTTCTTGGCGCGAAGGACGAAAACCATGCAAGGATAGGACCGCTATTCTGCGGCCTTATCAAAGTCCTGCCGGTCTTCCTGTTCATCCTCCCCGGTCTGCTTTTTCTGTCTATGATCGAGCAGGGCAAGCTGGCAAATTTCGCACAAGTGCGTTACCAGGCGGGCAGCTCACACAGGTTGGTGCGCCTAAGCGGATTAACATCTTCTCCGCAAATTCTGCCGATGCCAGCTACAGGGCCACTCGATTTGCGAACGGCCCTTGGCAATGGCAACGTTCCCGTTACGCTTATTAGCGAAGTTGAATCGCCCGGACTCCAGATACCTAGCAATGTGACCGTAATGTCCTCCAAGGAAACCTACGGCATCCTGATTCGGGCATTGATGCCCCCCGGTCTCTTTGGGGTGATGGCGGCCGCACTGATGGCCGCATTGATGGGAAATCTCGCGAGTGCTGCAAACTCCATT
>CAZZYB010000409.1:0-4250 GCA_964658125.1 uncultured Acetobacteraceae bacterium
AACACAATCGGCTGGCCCGTTCCCCAGTCCTTGTAGAAAATCTCAACGCCATCTTTCGTCCTGACCATGGGCATATCGTCTCCTTTGCTGGTCCGCCAATGCGGGCTATTAGACCACACGCGGCGCTTGGTTATCATGAACAGGTTCGCCCGGAAGGATTCCATTTGCGCCTCTGCCTCGTCGCCGCTGCCACAACGTTCTTTGCTTTCAGCACCCAGGCTCAGCATGTCACCGCACGGCACGCCTCCATCGTCGACGTTCCCGCTCGCCAGACCATCCTGAAATCCACCGCCGACCCACTCCTCCGCTCCGCCATCAACTCCCTCCACTCTTGCGTAGCTCTGCCCGAAGTAGCCCCACCCGCCGGCCCCATGCAGATCCCGCACCACTACCTCAGCGGTTCCCACGGCCCCACCAACCCCGCCGAAGCCGCCGCCACCCGCACTTACTCAGCCTTCGAAAATCGCATCACCGCCGGCATGAACCAGTACCTCGCCACTGGCTCGCACGCCGAATCCGCATGCGCCCTCGCCCAACTCGACACCTGGGCCCAGGCCCACACCCTCACCGACTACGACCCCTTCGCCAACCACAACGAAAACGCCCAATCCTGGTATCAAGCCGAGTGGACGCTCTGCTCGGCCGGCGTCACCCTCTCCGTCCTCGTCAACGACCCCGCGCTCGATCCCGCGCAGCTCACCCGCGTAAAGCACTGGCTCAACACCGCCACCCACAAGCTCATCGCCTTCGAGAAGCCCGGCGCCGAAGGCAACAACCACCACTACTGGCGAGCCCTCGCCGCCACCTCCGTCGGCGTCGTCACCTCCGACGACAAGCTCTTCCAGTTCGGCGTCGACACCTACAAACAAGCCATCAACCAGCTCGACAAGAACGCCGCCTTCCCGCTCGAAATGGCCCGCCACGAAATGTCCACCCACTACCAGGCCTTCGCGCTCCAACCCCTCGTCCTCGTCGCGGAGTTCGCCACCCGTCAGGGCACCAACCTCTACGCCTACACCGCCAACGGCCACACGCTACACGACGCCATCATCTTCCTCGGCCAGGCCATCGAAGACCCCTCCATGATCAAGCAGTACACACCGGACGAGCAGAAGGCCAGCTTCGGATCCAGCGACTTTGCCCCGTTCGCCTTCTACGCCGCCCGCTTCCCCACCCAGCCGCTCCCCGCTTCCATCACCCAGGGCCTCAGCAAGCCTACCTTCGCTACACGCATCGGAGGGAGCACGACACTCCTTGCCGGCAAGTAAATCTCAGTAGCCGCGAACTCAACCCTCGAGCGGCAACCACACCGCCATCCCGGAAGGCTCGCGGTTCGCCCAGGCATAGTACGGCACCATCCTCACCGTCGCAGGGCGCGACGACGCTCCCGCCACATCCGCATACAGCCCATCGCCCGCCGCGCTTGCCTCCAGACGAGCACCCGCGTGCTCCAGCACATCCACACCGCCAAGCAGCCCAGCCTCCCGCCGCACCACAAACCCTCCTCCGCTCTTGATCCGCAGGTCCTGCACCGACCCCTTGCCGTTCTGGTCCACATCCTCCGCGCAATAAACCACCGGCCCGCGCTGCACCGCCACGCGCCCCTGGTCTTCGGCCACACGCGAGTCCGCACGCACCATCTGCGGCGTCATGTCCATCTGCATCTCGGCCACATCGCCCGGCCGCCATACCCTTTTGATCGCCAGGTACTTACCGGCCTCAACACCTTCGACAGCCTTCCCGCCAACGCTCACCCGCGTCCCTTTGGACCACCCCGGAATGCGCAGGTACACCGTGAACTGCGCCTCATGCGCAGGCGACACCGTGATCCGCACCGTGCCGTCCCACGGATACTCCGTCCGCTGTTCCACGCGAATCGGCAGCCCCGTTTCAAGCCTCCAGTCCAGCGTCGAGTTGTGGAACAGGTGCACGTACAATCCCTCCGCGCCGGTGCTGTACATGTACCCCGGCAGTGACGCAAACGTGCGCTCCAGGTTCGGCGGGCAGCACGTCGTGTCGTACCAGGGATTCCGTATCTGCGGCCCCGCCGTGGGGTCGAACGCCAGCGGATTCCGATAGCAGTACAGCGTCCCGCTCAGCGACATGCCCGAGTTGATCCCGTTGTACAGCGCGCGTTCGATCACGTCCGCGTGCCTCGCATCGCCCGTCGCATGAAGCAGCCGCCAGTTCCACATCACGTTCCCAATCGCCGCGCAACTCTCGCCGTACGCACTCGCATTGGGCAGCTCGAACGCATCGCCAAAAGCCTCGTCCTTGCGCCGAGCTCCCACGCCGCCGTTCACGTACATCTGGTCGCGCACCAGGTCTTCCCATAGCACGCGCAACGTCTTCATGTAGCGATCGTCGCCGGTCTCCATGTAATAGTCGGTCGCTCCGCAGCACGCGTACATCGCCCGCACCGCATGGCCCTCAAGCTTCGTCCGCGACGGAAACGGAATCCCGCAGAACATGTACACAATCTCATCCCGCGTCAGCGTCGCGCGTTTGTCGCCCTCCAGGATGTAACCCGCCATCTTCAGGTGCCGCGGGTCTCCCGTCAGCCGATACAGCTCCAGCAGTCCCATCTCGATCTCCGGATGCCCAGAGATGACGGGCCGCTTCCCCGCTTCCGGCCCGAACTGCGGGATCAGGTAGTCGTCCACAAACCGCAGGCAGCACTCCAGCAGACGCTGGTCCCCGGTCGCGCGATACTGCGCCACAGCCGCCTGGATCAGGTGCCCCATGCAGTACAGCTCGTGCCCCGATATCTGCACCCGCTCGGTCATCCGCAATGGCGCGCGGCCCTCCACGTAGTACGTATTCAAATAGCCGCCGCGCTCCTGCACACCCTGCACCAGCTTCGTAATCGCCTCAATCGGCTCGCGGAACAGCGCCGGGTCCGTATGCTGCGCAAAACTGGCCGCCTCCGCCCACTTGTACAGGTCCGAGTCGGAGTAGACCGGCCCCCGCTGAGCCGCCGTACTCTTGCCCATCAGGCGCCGAAAGTTATCCATCCGCCCATGCTCTTCGAGCAGCCCGTACATTGTCGGGATACTGCTGGCGACGTTCACCTTTCGCCGCTCCGCCCACAACCCGTCGCCCATCGTCACAGCCCGTACCGGCACATTCCGCAGCTTCGCATAACGCGATCCGCGCAGGTCGATCACGCCTTGCTGCTGCCAGTCCGCTCGAATCGCCCCGCCGGCCGCCGCAAGCTCCGGCAATCTGCCTGCATGCGCCACCGCTCCCGTCGCCACCAATCCCGCCGCCCCACCTACAAACGCCCGTCTGCTCCACAAACCCGTCTGCCCCATACCGCCTCCTCGCCCAGCCGACACCTCGCCGGCACGACTTCCCGCATTGCAAAGACTACATCGAACGCCCGCTGGCGTTCACATCCTAAGTCACCAGGTGAAGGAACCTCCGCCGCACATTATGCCCGCATAGTTTCTCCTAATCTCCCGCGACATCCAGCACACAACCTTCTACCCTCGATCCATGGCCACAGCAACTGAAGCCGTCTTCAACAACACCGCCCCCACTTACGACGCCGACCGCGCCAAACTTATACCCTGCTTCAACCGCTTCTACGAAGTAGCCGTCAGCCTCATTCCCTCTGACGCCGATCACATCCTCGACCTGGGCGCAGGCACCGGCCTGCTCTCCGCCTTCATTCGCGCCCGCTTCCCCGACGCCTGCCTGCACATGATCGATAACTCCGAACCCATGCTTGCCAAGGCACGTGAGCGCTTCAGCCGAGACCAGGAAACCGTCTTTCAACTCGCCGACTACACCACCGCTCAATGGGGCAGCCAATACGACGCCATCGTCTCCGCCCTCTCCATCCACCACCTCGAAGATGCTGCCAAGCAAGCCCTCTTCCACAAAATCTACGCAGCCCTCAAACCCGGCGGCGTCTTCATCAACGCCGAGCAGGTTCTCGGCCCCACCGCCGCCCTAGAAGCCCGCTACAAAGAACTCTGGCTCGAACAAGTCCGCGGGCTCGGCGCCACGGAGCAGCAGATCGCCGACTCTCTCTACCGGCAGCAGGAAGACCGCTGCGCTTCCGTCGAAAATCACCTTACCTGGCTCCGCGCAGCAGGTTTCGCCGACGCCGACTGCTGGTTCAAAGACAACCGCTTCGCTGTCCTCGCCGCCACAAAACCCGCATAAACCTCTGCTACCCTGCGGACATGCCCCCGCATGTCCCCACGCTTCAACTGGCGCTTCTGCTTTTCTCGCTGTCCGCA
>CAZZYB010000410.1:0-4231 GCA_964658125.1 uncultured Acetobacteraceae bacterium
GGGGGTATAAGCTGCGCGATAAATTGCTGCGGCCGGCGCTGGTGAGGATTGCGGTGAATCCGGCGCAGGTGAATGAGTAGCGTTGAACGAAGTGCAGACGCAGATCCCCTTCGGGGATGACAAACAAGAAATGCAATTACGAAGGAAGGCTGGATGGCTACGGCGACGATGAAGATGGACTATTACGAGGTCCTGGGTGTGGAGCGGACTGCCGATGACGGCGAGTTGAAGGCGGCTTATCGCAAGCTTGCGATGCAGTTTCATCCGGATCGGAATCCGAATAATCCGGAGGCCGAGGAACGCTTCAAGCAGTGCAGCGAGGCGTACCAGGTGCTGAGCGATGCGGACAAGCGCGCGGCTTATGATCGCTATGGTCATGCGGGTGTGAGTGGCGCTGGTGGGTTCGGTGGTGGAAGCCCGTTCCAGGGTCAGGGCGATCTTGGGGACATCTTCGGCGATCTGTTTGGTGAGATGTTCAACATGGGCGGCCAGCGACGGGCTTCGCGTGCGCAGCGTGGGCGCGATCTGAAGTACGAGATGTCGCTGGAGTTTGAAGAGGCCGTGTTCGGCAAAGAGCAGGAGATCAAGATTCGGCGCGCCGAGGCTTGTGATGACTGCTCGGGGACGGGTTCGGAGAATGGCAAGCAGCCGGAGACGTGTCAGCAATGCGGCGGGCGTGGTCAGATTCGATCGCAACAGGGGTTCTTCTCTGTGGCGCGGACTTGCCCGGTGTGCAGCGGGACGGGCAGCATCATCCGCACGCCTTGCCACACGTGTCATGGTGAGGCGCGGGTTCAGCGCGAGCACAAGATACTGGTGAAGGTGCCGGCGGGTGTCGAGGACAACACGCGCATTCGTTATAGCGGCGAAGGCGATGCCGGTAAGTACGGCGGGCCAGCCGGCGATTTCTACGTGGTGCTCGGAGTGAAGGCGCACAAGTTTTTCGAGCGCGATGGCGATGATCTGCATTGCGTGATTCCGGTGAGCTTTCCGCAGGCGGCGCTGGGAACGGAGCTTGATGTGGCGACGCTTGAGGGCACGGAGACGTTGAAGATTCCGGAAGGCACGCAGAGTGGGCGCGAGTTCAAGCTGCGCGGCAAGGGTGTACCGCATTTGAATCAGCATGGTAAGGGCGATCTGATTGTGCAGGTTCGGGTGCAGACTCCTTCGAAGTTGAACAAGCAGCAGAAGGAGTTGCTGAAGCAGCTTGGCGAGACGATGACGGTGGAGAATACTCCGACGTCGCGCGGGCTGTTCGATAAGGTGCGGGATATCTTCAGCTAAGAGCAGAGTGTAGGGCGGATAGAGCGGTCGGCGATTGCCGGCCGCTTTTCTTTGTGCCGCTGCGAACGAGAAGCAGGTCCTTCGCTTCGCTCAGGATGACATTTTCATCACAGGGCGGATTTATAACAGGGCGGAGCAGATGGCGATGGCGGCAATGGCGGCCGTTTCGGCGCGGAGGATGCGGGGGCCTAGCGTAACGGGCTGCCATGCGTTGTCGGTGAAGAGCTGCATTTCTTCGGGGGTCCAGCCGCCTTCGGGCCCGATGGCGAAGGCTGTGGCGCGGTTGTGTTCCGCGTCAGGGCCGTTGAAGTTGGCGTGACGTTGGAGTGCGGCGGTGAGGGTATTGTCCTGTTCGGTTTCCGAGAGCAGGAGTCTGTGTGGGGCGTCGACTAGCGTGAGTGCGGACTTGAGGGGTTGGGGGTCGTCGATGTCGGGGATGTCGGTGCGGCGGGATTGCTTGGAGGCTTCGAGTGCGATGCGCCGCCAGCGTTCTACGCGCTTCGCGGAGGCTTGTGCGAGATGCTTTTCGGTGCGGCGAGCGATGACGGGTGTGATGCGGGCGGCGCCCAGCTCGGTGCATTTTTCGATGCCCCACTCGAAGTGATCGAACTTGAAGATGGCGAGTACGAGGTGGAGAGGGAGAGCGGCTTCGGACTCGAGTTCTTCGTGGAGTGTGAAGACGACTTCGCGGTCGGAGACGGAAATAATTTCTGCGCGATGGAGGAAGCCGTTGGCGACTACGTCGAAGATTTGTCCGGGCTCGGCGCGGAGGACGCGCGCGAGATGTGCGGCTTGATCGCCGATGAGAGAGGCTGTGTTTGCGTTCGATGTGTCGGCGATGAAGCGGCGGCGAGTCATGTTGTTAAAGATAGCGCGCGATGGAGCAGTCTACAAAAGGTGCATTGACACTGGGTAGAAACACCTCGGGGAGCGCTCTATGTGCGCTCCCCGAGTGTGTTGCCTTTGGTATGTACTGCTTTGCCTGGTTGCGTTTGCCTGCGCTCCCTGATCGATGTTGAACATCGACGTTGCTTACGGCGTACGAAGCAACTAACGAAGGTATAGTTTTTGCGCGCAGCAGAGTCAAGAGAAAAATGCAAATTCCCGAAGAGATTTCCTGCGCACGATGCGTGATGCGAAGAGGATGTAACGCGCGATGCGTCAGTGTGCGTAAGTGTGTTGGATGAAGAGCACGATCATTGCGACGGAGTCTTGCAGTGCGTGTGCGAGAGCGACGGCGCGGAGATTGCCGAACCAGAGAAAGCAGATGGCGTTGATGATGCCGAAGAGCATGGTGACGAGCGCGCCTCCGAGGCCTTGATAGAGATGTAGGCTACCGAAGAGAAGCGAGGTCCCGAAGACGGCGATGGCGGAGGCGAGTCGCGGCGATGCGCCGATGTTGCGCAGGGCGACGGTGCATTGCGGGAGTAGATAACCGCGGAAAGCGTGCTCTTCGCAGAAGCCGGCGCTGGCGGCGACGAGAATCCAGAGGAGCAGTTCGAGGATGGTGTTGGGGATGATCGATTGGATGGCTTGGGTGTCGAATGTGTGATGAAAAACGGGCAAGGCCTGGATAGCGATCTGCAGGATGAAGAAGACGGTGATGATGCCGAGAGCGCGGACGAATTCGAAGCCCATGGGGAGGGCGTTACGCTGGAGTGTGTTGTAGAAAAAATTGCGGCGATGGTAGAGGCCGGCGATAACTGCGCCGAGCATCATCCAGAGGGTCATGGCGGTCCACGTGTAGTGGAAGAGATGCGGGCATCGTCAGTTGCGATTGTGCGCGCTGGCGGCCGATGCAGGCCCAGAGGAGAAAGAGGGCGAGGATGGCGAGGGTATGCGGCCATGGGGCGACCTTTGTCGGCTCTGACGAGACGTGGGTGGGCTGCAAGTTGTCGGTCATGAGACGTATACTACGGCGTTCGCTTCGGATTGGTTCCGTGGCGACTTTTCAGTGGCAGATACAGGAGCAAAGCGATGCGTGATGTAGTGATTGTGAGTGCGGTGCGAACGCCGGTGGGGAAGTTTCAGGGTGGGTTGTCGGAGTTGACTGCGGTGGAGCTCGGCGCGATTGCTGTGCGTGCTGCGGTTGAGCGCGCGGGTCTTACAGGAGCCGATATAGACGAGTGCATCATGGGGTGCGTGTTGCCCGCGGGGTTGGGGCAGGCGCCGGCACGGCTGGTGGCGTTGAAGGGTGGATTGAGCGATCGCGTGAGTGCGTTGACGATCAACATGGTGTGCGGATCAGGGCTGCGGGCGGTGGGGTTGGCGGCGCAGTCGATTGCGATGGGCGATGCGGAGATTGTGGTGGCGGGTGGGATGGAGTCGATGTCGAATGCGCCTTACCTGATGCCGGGTGCGAGGAAGGGATATCGTATGGGCGATCAGACCGTCGTGGACTCGATGGTGAAGGATGGCTTGTGGTGCGGTTGCGAGGACTGGCACATGGGCATGAGTGCGGAGGCGGTTGCGGACAAGCACACGATCACGCGCGAGCAGCAGGATGCTTATGCAGTGGAGTCACATCGGCGGGCTGTGGCGGCGTGGGCTGAGGGCCGGTTCGATGCGGAGGTTGTGCCGGTGGAAGTTAGGGGTCGGAAAGGAAGCGTGGTGATTGCGCGGGATGAGAGTGTGCGTGAGGATACGTCGATGGAGACGCTGGGCGCGTTGAAGGCGGCGTTCAAGAAAGAGGGTGGGACGGTGACGGCCGGGAATGCTCCGGGAGTGAATGATGCGGCGGCGGCGCTGGTGGTGATGTCTCGCGCGAAGGCGGAGGAGTTGGGGTTGAAGGTGATGGCTACGATCAAGGCTCAGGCTACGAGTGGGGTGGCGCCGAAGTGGATCATGCTGGCTCCCGTGACCGGTGTGCAGAATGTTCTGGCGAAGGCCGGGTGGTCGAAGGAGGATGTGGACTTGTATGAGTTGAATGAGGCGTTCGCGGTTCAGG
>CAZZYB010000411.1:0-4203 GCA_964658125.1 uncultured Acetobacteraceae bacterium
CATGGTGAGGAGGACACGGCGGAAGCCGGGTCGGCCGTAGCGATCGTCGGGGGGAAAGTAGGTGCCGCCGAAGAATGGTTTGCCTTCGGGTGTGAGGAAGGCGGTGAGAGGCCATCCACCCTGTCCGCTGATGGCGGAGACGGCGGCCTGGTAACGGGTGTCGACGTCGGGGCGCTCGTCGCGATCTACCTTGATGGGGATGTAGAGGTCGTTGATGATGCGCGCTGTCTCGGCGTCTTCGTAGCTTTCGCGGTCCATGACATGGCACCAGTGACACCAGACGGCGCCGATGTCGAGCAGGACGGGCTTGTCTTCTTCAACGGCTTTTGTGAAGGCTTCGGATCCCCACTCGTTCCAACTGATCGGCTGGTGTTTTGCCGACCTCAGGTAAGCCGAAGCCGCGTTGCCTAAAGCATTTTCCACTTCGCCACTCATCCAAGCTCCGATTCTCGTAACGTACCCACAATAAAAGGAGGCCGCAGCGCATGATCGCGCCACGGCCTCGTTGTCTCTACACTCTTCACTCTACGCTCTAACCCCTGATTACTGGGGCAAGGGCGCGGGCTGATCGGTCAGCGGCTTGGGTGGTGCAGGAGCCTGGGGAGCGGTGAGGCCGGGGATGTTGGGAGACTGCGAAACATTGCCGGTGGCCGCATCCGCGAGGCTGATGCCGTAGCGGTCGAGGGTGTTGGAAAGGATCTGTCCGAGCGCGGCGCGATCTCTTGCGTAGGCTGCTGTCGCCGAGATCAGGTTATTGGCTGCGGTCGCAAGGTTGCGCTGTTGTTGGAGGACGTTCGCTGTCGTGGAGGCTCCGAGGCGGTACTTTTTCTGTTCCGCTTCAAGGCTCTGACCGGCAAAGTCGTTGGCGGCCTGCGCTGCCTGGACCTGGGCGCGATCGTTGGTCAACGCATACTGCGCGTTGATGACCTGGATGCGGACCTGGGTGTAAAGCTGCTGGAGGCGCATCTCGGTCTGGCGGTATTCCATCTGCGAACGGGCTTGATCGGCTTGCGCGGTGCGGTTGCGGAGGGGGATGTTGAGCGAGACACCCACGCCGTAGTCGGGATTGTTCTGCGCGAAGAGGTTTTGCAGAGCACCGCCGTAGCTGCCGGGGATCGTTGTCGTTGTCGTTCCGCTTGTCCCGCCCAAGTTGATAGCGTTGGGGTTCTGAGTGCCGGACAGGGCCTGCGAGCCGTAGAAGGCGAAGGCGTCGAGCACTGGGAGAAGGCCGTTCTTTTCTGCCTTGATGGTGATCTTGTTGTTCTCCATCGACAGCGCGGCTTGTTCAATCTGCGGGTTGTTGGTGTAGGCCTGGCGAACGAGATCTTCTACCTGCATGTCCTCTTCCGGTAAGCGGTCGAGACCGACGCGGTCTGTAGGCACAACGGGCGCGCTCGCGAGCTTGGGATCGTTGAGGTTGCGGGCGATTGCCTGCTTCATGAGCAGCTGCTGGTATTCGAGGTTGGACTGCGAAGAGATCAGGGACTGGCGATCGGTCGAGACGGCTGAATCCGAGTTGACGACGTCAAGTGGGGCAAGGGTTCCAATCTCCAGCTGCTTGCGGTTGTCGGCGGTCAGTTGCGTGGACTGCTGGAGGGCGCGGGTCTTGGATTGCGTGTCTTCGTAAGCGGAAACCAGCGCCCAGTAGATGTTTTCCACCTGGGTGACGGTGTAGATCACCTGCTGGCGGAAGGCCGAATCGGTGGCGCGGCGATTGTTCTTGGCTTCGACGATGAAGCGGCGATTGAGAGAGATGCAGCAGCCCTGTAGTATGTGCTGCGTCGCGGTGGCGCGGAGCGTGGTGTTGATGGAGGGCGTGAAAGCGGAGAAGTTGTTGGTCGTTGAGGAACGGGTGTTATTGAAGCCGACCTGCAAGTCCGTACCGGTTACGAACCCCTGCTCGTAGGCGAAGTTTCCGGTGACGGTTCCCTGCGTGGCTGTGGGAGAGATGGTGCTGGCGCTCTGGGTGGTGGCGCGTTCGTACTCGAGGGTTCCGGTGAGGAAGGGGTCGAGGTTTTCGGGGAGCGGGCCACCGCCGTTGGTGCTGAGGACGAGGCCGGAGGAACCGGAACCGGAGCCGCCCGCCGCGTTGGACGTGCCGCCGGGACCGCCGCCGCCCTGGATGGTTGTGGTCGATCCGCCGAGTGTGCCGGTAACCAGGCCTGTCGAGACACCACGGAGCGAGGAGCCGGCCTTGGCGCGCAGGATGTCCGTGTCTGCGATATCGAGGTTGATGCGGGCGATGGCGAGGTCGTAGTTGTTCTGGAGCGCGAGTTGCACGGCGTCGGAGAGGCTGAGGTAAATCTTTCCGTCGCGGAGCAGGTTGTCGAGGCCGGCGGTGTTTCCGAGGCGCGGCTGCGGATACTCGGTTGCCTTATAGATGTTGAGGGGATTTTTGAAGAAGTGGTGCGCGTCGGTGTAATCGACGGGCGTGTCACGGAGGTAGAGAGGCTCGGTGGGCTTGGGCTGTGGAGCCTGCGGCAGGCCGGGGGTGCCGGTCGTATCGTTCTGCACGGCCTGCTGGGGAGCGGGGTTGACTGGGTCGACCTGGGTCTGGGGCTGCGCGGGCACCTGTGGGGTGGTGGCTGCCGCCGGTTGCTGAACGACAGCCGGGCTGGTCGCCGATTGCTGCGCTATGCCGGGTTGTACACCACTCATCAGTACCAGAGCGGCACACGCCGCTGCCTGCAAATGCTTCTGTATCACGATCGGTTTCTCCAACTTGCTTACTAGTACCAGATTGCGCCGGACACAAAACGTCTCGCCTTTATTTCATGCTTGCAGCGCGAGCGTGCACACCCCAGGTTGCTGGGCTAGCTGTACCATACGGCAGAGCCTCGCTGTTTGTTCCGGGAAACGGGTTCGGATCTGCAGGCGAGGAGTCTCAAGTATAGCAATGGCGATGCGTCGGCGGCCGATGCGAGCGGGGATGCAAGTCGAGATCCAGGCGATGTGCGTGGTAGTGTGCAGTTTATGGCGAACTGGAAGCTCACGTTGAGCTACGACGGTACAGGCTTTCATGGCTGGCAGGTGCAGCCGGGGCTGGTTACGGTCCAGGGAACGCTCGCCGAGGCCATTTTCCGGGTTGCGGGAGAGAGTGTGCTGCCGCAGGGGTCGGGGCGGACCGATGCGGGTGTCCATGCGCTGGCGCAATTGGCTTCGTTCCAGATTGAGGCGGGGATTCCGGCGGCGAATTTTCAGCGGGCGCTGAATGCGGTGCTTCCGGCGAGTGTCCGCGTGCTGGCCGCGGAGATTGCGGCGGATGGGTTCCATGCGCGGCACTGCGCTGCGCGTAAGACGTATGAGTATCGGGTGTTCGAGCGGCTGGGTGGGGATTTGGGGGAGCGGGTCTGTTCGCCGTTTGTCGCTCCTTATGTGTGGGACTGCCGGTGGGCTTTGGAGTTCGACCGGCTGCAAAGTGCCGCGGAAAGGCTGGTTGGGACGCACGATTTTGCTTCTTTTGCGTCTTCCGATCCTGATCGGACGGCGCGTGGGGACGCGGCGAGCGAAC
The DNA here is from genome assembly GCA_964658125.1 of uncultured Acetobacteraceae bacterium. GTDB lineage: Bacteria > Acidobacteriota > Terriglobia > Terriglobales > Acidobacteriaceae > Granulicella. Next base: position 3,512 of record CAZZYB010000411.1, read on the forward strand.
CTTTGAGCACGGTGCGGACTCTTTTTAGTTCTGCGTGGTCGCGAGACGGGGACGTTCTTGTGTATCGCGTGACCGGGTCGGGGTTTCTGCACCACATGGTGCGCAATCTCGTGGGGACGATGGTGGATGTGGGACGAGGGGCGCTTGAGCCTGCGGAGGTCGCGCGGATTCTGCTGCTGCGAGACCGTACCGCTGCAGGGCCGACGGCGCCAGCGCGCGGGCTTTTTCTGGTTTCGGTGGAGTATCGGGAGGTGGCGGCTTGAGCCTCAGCCGCATTGCCAGACTGGCCTCCGACCGGCGCGTGCACAGGGCTTTCCATTGGCTTCATCTGCATGAGCTTCAATTGCGGCAGTGGCAGATGCGGATGATTGCGATTCCTGCGCCGTCGTTCGACGAGGGGGCGAGGGCAGGATGGTTTTTGGAGCGCTTTCGGGAGCTCGAGCTGGTGGACGTGCGGCTTGATGAAATGGGTAACGCGCTGGGCGTTTTGCCTGCGGGAAGCACTGGGTCCGGACGGTGTGTGCTCCTGTCGGCGCACCTGGACACGGTTTTTCCTTCTACTACCGATTGCACTCCGCGGGAGGATGGACCTCGCATCCTTGCTCCCGGAGCCTGCGACAATGCTGCGGGTCTTACGGCGCTGCTGGGGCTTGCGGCGGCGTTCCATCCGCTGATGGCAATCCATGCAGCGG
>CAZZYB010000412.1:0-4191 GCA_964658125.1 uncultured Acetobacteraceae bacterium
ATGACATCAGTCTCCGCTGCCTGAAGTGCGATCCTACTCCATTATGTAAGCCGCACGACATTCAATACTGAGCCACACCTCCAATTTCAATAAAGTTGGCACCGGTTGGCGGCGTCTTACCCAAAATTGTCTTCCTCGACGCACGCCATCAAGTGACGCACGCTAGATGACGAACCCGGTGTCGAACTCCAGATAGTTGTCGAGGTGGTCCTTGACTACGCGGTAGCACTCGCAGGACTTCTTTTCGAGGCCCGCAAAATCGACGATGTGAATGATGCCGCGGGTGTAGTTGATCAAACCCTGCTCCTTCATCTGCGCCGCCGCGACCGAAATTGTAGGCCGCGAAACACCTAGCATGTCAGCGAGAAACTCGTGCGAAATGGAGAAATTCTCCGAGCGTGCGCGATCCGAACACAGCAGCAGCCAGCGTGCCAGGCGCTGCTCCAGTTCGTGTTTCGCGTTGCACCCGGCAGATTGTGTGGCCTGCGTCAACTGCGCCTGGGCATAGCGCAGGGCCAGATCGTGGAACTTCTCGAAACGCCGGAACTCCCGGGTTGCCGCCTCCATCGGGCTCGCGAAACCATACCCTGCGATCTGCATGTAGACCCTGTTCAGGCTGTGCTTCGTTCCCATGAGACCGGATACGCCCATGGCGGCTTCGTAACCAAACAGCCCGACCTCCACCTGCGAGCCATCTTTGAATGTCGTGGTCATGGATCCCACGCCTTCTTCAATGAAATAGATGTTGTCGATTGTGCTGCCCGGGTATTCGATCTCATGTCGAAGTTCGAGTGTCACCGGCCGCAGGTCCAGCCGGTCCAGACTTGAAGCATCAAGACTCTGAAGCAACCGGTTTCGGAACTTGCTGGGATGCGTCAGGCCGCCATTCCCGTTCCGCTGAGTTTCGATCTTTGCGATAGTTTTCTTCCGGAGCGGGTGCATAAGGCCCTCGTTCTCAGCCTAAAGGTAGCTGTGTTTTCAGTATGCACTCTCGGACTGCGGGTAGGCGCAACTCACCGTGCGTTATCTCAGCCCGGTCAGGGGCAGGCGTGCAGAGCAAAACGCCTACTTACGTTGCATTTGGGGTAGACATGGAAGATATCCACAATGACGATGTTTCGTTCTCGACGTTATAGTTGGCCCGAATCGCCACAGCCATAACGGTGTCCGGGCAAGCCGACTAGAAACATAGCAACAGAAGCGTTCCAGGCGTTCTTCATACCTTAGATTCTCCGTGCATAGATACTGGAAGGTCCAGCAACAATTAGCCCACCGCAATCCAGAAGAGTCGTCTTTTCGGACGCTTCAAGCCCAGTTGCCGATATGTATGGTCCGCCGTCTGACTGCAAGGGAAAAGTGGGTGGAGGAAGAAAGTCTGCGTAAATGTATTCGGCCTGTTTGTGGAGATTTATCTCCTGGCCTTGATGAGATACGCCGCGTGCCTGTCCTTAGAAACGCCTCGGCCGTGAAAGGGCCCATTCGGCAAACAGGTTTCAGGCACGCCGTTTTGACTGTTCTTTCATCTTCACTTGTCCTGTGCAGACCTGGTGGAGAACTTGAGATGGCGTTGTAATGCCCCGACAACGTTCGGAGCCGAGCGGTACTCCTGCCCGGTTGAGAGCACTGCCCACGCTATACGTGCCAGCTTGTTGGCCATCGCGACGATCAACACGTTCCGCGGCGCTCGCACCTCGAGCGCGGTCACCCATGCACCCATCGCGATGCGGTCTCGTTTTGATCGCAACACCACTGCGCGAGCGCCATGGATCAGTATCTTACGTAGATACTGGTTGCCGCGCTTACTGATCCCGCCGAGCTTCACCTTGCCGCCGGTCGAGTGCTGTCTGGGCACCAGGCCCATCCATGCAGCGAACTCTCGCCCTTCCGGAAGGCTGCCCCGTTGCCGATCGAAGCTACGATCGCAGTGGCTACCAACGGGCCGATGCCAGGGATCTGGCGCAGCCTGACACAAGCGGCGTCGCTCGAAGCAATCCGCTCTATTTCATCGTTCATCTCCATGATCTGCAGTTCCAGGTCCTTCCACTCGCTCCACAGCATCGCGACCAACTTCCGCATCCTCGGAGTAAGGTCTTCGTTCGCGTTCTCAAGCACCTCCGGGATGGCTTCCCGCAGCCGGATGGGACTCTTCGCAAACACGATGCCGCGCTCCAGGAGGAATGAACGAATCTGGTTGATCACGGAAGTTCTTCGGATCATCAATCGCTCTCGCACCCGGTGCAGCGCTTGCAGGTCCAGCTGATCATCGGTCTTGATGGGAACGAATCGCATGTTGTGCCGTTCAACTGCTTCGGCAATGGCTTCAGCATCAATGAAGTCGTTCTTGTTGGACTTCACAAAGGGCTTTACGAACTGAGCCGGGATCAGCTTCACATCGTGGCCCTGTGCTCGCAACGCACGGCCAAGAAAGTGCGCTCCCGAGCAGGCCTCCATGCCAATCAGCGAGATCTGCATGTTCGCGGTAAACGTGATCAGCTGCTTCTGCGTAAACTTCTTCTTCAGCAGCACCTTGCCGTTATCGCCAAGGGCTACAAGGTGAAAGGTCGTCTTGCCTAGATCTATCCCTACCGAACGAATCTGCATGTCGATGATCCTCCTTGAACCTGCCTTCAAGATCACCCAAGACGAAGAGGATGATCAAGCGGCGGACCATCTCAGTAACGCCGTTTTGCAGGCTCATCGGCTAAACTACCTCTGCCAAAGTGGCAGTGTCGGGAGGAGGGCTATATGCTCCATGTAAAGCGGTTTGAATTGTCGGTAGGATTTGCCTTTCTGTTCTTCGGCAGCCTGCACCTCTACGCACAATCAAATGACGGCTCCCGCCGACTCAGTCCGAAAAACAAAGCTCAGCCATGTCGAAGGTGATGAAAGACCGGGCATTCCAGATGGTTATCACACCCTCAAAGAGGGCGATGACGTAGCCTTCGACGTCACTAACGGTTCCAAAGGACCGCAAGTCCGCAATGTGACGCGGCTGCAGGGCCCGTTTCCCCTCGCACTGACTAGGTGCCTCTAGCGCGGCAGCGAGATTTTGAAAGCCGTGCCACTGCGCGACGGCCGAACACTTGTTCGCATGCGCACCGTTCCCCCGTGCTCCCCTGTGATCCGTTTCGCGAGCGCCAGGCGGAGCCCGTTGCCCTTCTCTTCCTTGGTCGAGTAGAAGGGCTCGAATATCCGGCTTTGATGTTCGAGCGGGATGCCGCAGCCATTATCGGCCACGATGATGTCTATACCGTCGCGGCGTTTTCGCAGCCTCGGCGAATTCCATATATTTCGTGACCAGCTCCGCGTTACCGGCATCATGGCGAGTCAGAAAAACAAGATGGCCGATCGCTTCTAGCGGGTTTCTGAGGTCGTGCATGACTTCGAGGGCCAGCTGGCCAGCCGTGGCCCGCTCGTCCATGGCGTACAAATTTTCCGGGATCAAACCGGGTGTCTCGCTGGTATTACCCATTCGTGGCCCGCCCTGAGACTTCTCTGCCCTTTGGATGCTTGTTATGCAGGCGACAGACTGGACCAGGACGTTATTAGCTACTAGGCGTCAAGAGTCCGGCGCGCCGCTTCGATCCTCTGTTCGGCGCCGGCTAGGGCCTCAACCGTCTCCCACGGGCCCTCAGGCGCCGGTTGCATAACCGTGGTGACCAGCAGGAGTTTCATTTGCGGCCAGCGCGCACGGCTATCCGAGAGCATGGCGTCACGTTCGGTTTCGGAGAGGGTGTGGCAGAGAAGGAGCAGATCGACCGGTTGCTGCATCAGAAGCCGCTCGGCCTCTTCCGGCCGTGCCGCTGTGAGGACGTGAAGGCCTGCCGCCGACAGTACCAATCGCCGCGTCTCCAAGAGACGGCCAACATGTCCGTATACCAGAACGCAACGAGACGCAGGCATAAAGTCATCCACTAGCAAACAATATTATTATAGGCTGCAGAGCCCCCGGTGCGTTGCCCTTGGCACAAACGCGCAGCACTTCATGTCGTCAATCAAAACGTGTTCTCCGAATGCTTCTCCACGGTTTCCGATCAGATTTCGCTCACCCGAGCATTGCATGATTACGAACTCGCGAACGCGGTTGGTCCCCTCGATCACGACGAGTTGGTAGCGCGAGCTATCGCCGCTCTACCTTCGAACGGCGGGGTTATTCGTCGCAAGGCGCCACACTCAACCTGCCATGTCTGG
>CAZZYB010000413.1:0-4177 GCA_964658125.1 uncultured Acetobacteraceae bacterium
GGGGACTTTGATTTTCAGGCGAGCAGATATTTGATTGTGGTTTCGAGCAGAGTGGGATCGTTGTTCCAGTGGCCGTAGATCTCCCATGAGGCATGGCCGATCTTGCGGTTGTTTGCGGCGCTCCAGGCTTGGATGGCGTTGTGGGCGTGGATGAGCTGGTCGTAGGGACCGACGTGGACCGTCTTTGCGACCTCGCCTGACGGCGTTTCGACGCAACGAACGTTCGCCTGCGGGTCGAAGGGGTGAGCCACCTGGACGCCGAAGTCGATCGCCATCGGTTCGTCCCGGCGGGCTGGATGGTGGTAGAGGAAGAAGTTGAGGCCTGGACGGAGGTCTGGAGTTGCTTTCAGGAGGGCCCAGACTTGATCGAGCGCGGGTCTCCAAGCGCGGGCGATCCCGGCTGCAGGTACGGTGGCTCGGACGGCGGCTATCAGTTCGGCTTGTGCGGGTTCTACGACGACTTCGTAGTTCATGTTCCGTCCTCCCGATCTGCCAAACATACTCTACGACCAGTCATACGCGAAACTTTGGATCGACCATTTCACTCGAGCAGTGGAATGAAGCTGCGCGGACCTTGCGCTGCAATCTCTTTGAGCACCCAACTGCGTGACGGCTCGTCGAGATACGCGAACTCGATTCCTACGCTCTGATCGGCTTTCGTGATCCAGCGCACGTACCCTTCGCCGGATAGTACCTTCTCTGAGGCGAGCCTGCATTTGAAGGCGGTCTTGCTGAGAGCTAACGGACCTTCGTACCTGACGCTGAAGCCGCCTCTTCCGATGCGGATTTTCTGCGCAGCATGGTGGGGCTCGGTGAGCTCTACGTTTAAGGCCTGACGAGGCGGGCTCATCAGCGGCGAAGCCCACAAGCTACCCCGTTCGGCCAGGGCCTGACCGACAACACGGGTCAGCTCTTTCCGATCGATCGGCTTTGCGAGAAAGGCTTCCACGCCCAGGGCATACATCTCCTTATGGCTTACGTCCCCGAAGCCGCTTACAAACACAATGCTGGGCGGCGGAGCTGTAAGTTTCGACATTTCCCGGACGAGGGAAACGCCGTCCATCAGCGGCATTCGCACGTCTGTGATCAGGAGGTCGATCTCATCGTGAGTTAATACCTCGAGCGCAGCCTTGCCGTCCGTGGCTGATAATACCCTCCCACAGCCGATGAGGTTCAGCCAATTTTCGAATATCTCTCGGAGCGCGGGCTCATCATCTACAACCAGTACCGTTGCATCGCAAATCTTCATGCCGCCGCAGCTCCTCTCTCTGTGATCGCGTCACCTGCATCGATCGGCAGGTAGAGCTCAAATCTGGTACGCGGGCTATCACTGCACAAGACCAAAGATCCTCCGTGATCCTGCGCAATGGCGCGGGACAAACTCAAACCTACACCCATGCCTAATCCCACTTCCTTGGTTGTAAAGAACGGCTCCATCAAATGTTTTTTCAGGTGGTCCTCGATCCCCGGCCCGCTGTCGGTTACGGCGATCTGTAATCCCGCCCCTACCGCCTTCACCGAGAGCGAAATCCACCTCTCGACAGAGTGAGCCTGAACAATGGCATCGAAGGCATTGTTCAGCAGATTTGTCACAATCTGACCAATCTGGGTTTCGCGGCACAACAGGAGTGGAATGTCCGGGGGCACATCGAGGTGCATCTTCACGTCGTGCCGTTCAAAGCGGGCCTCCTGGAGTTCCAGACAGCCATCAACGATGTCCTTTATTGACGCCCATTCCATGGGGTCGTGCCGGGCCTCGCGGGCGAATCCGCGCAAACCGCGGAGGATGTTTGTCGCCCTGCTGGTCGTCTTCAGGATGTTGTCGCAGGCTTTTTGCACTTCAACTGATTCCACGGTCTGAGCCATTTCCGAAAGATCTCGTAAGTCCGCTGCACGGCCGTGAATGATCGCCAGCGGGTTGCTGATCTCGTGGGCCAGACCGCCCGCCATGTGGCTCAGCGCCTCGATGCGCTTCTCGCGTAGGACCTGCTCATGCTCCAGTTGTTCCTGCATCTCTTTTTCATCGGAGATGTCGGTGAAGAAGATGCTGATGCCCTCCTCGACTGGAAAGGCGCGCGCGCGAAACCACACCTTGTAGGGCTCGAAGTAAAGTTCGTAGCGTATTTCGGTACGCTGCTCCATGCACTTCCGCAACAGGTCGCCGGTGGGGCTTTGGAGCATCGAAGGAAAGGCCTCCCAGTAATTTTTCCCGATCACCCAATCGGGCAGGCTCTCCTGCGCACGGCGATTGGCGTAGAGCATGCTCCAGTCGCGGCTTATCGTGACCACGCCGTCGGAGGTAGACTCGAGCACCGACTTCACATGAGCATAGGCATCGACAAGCTCACGAGCAGCGCGATGACGCTCGGTAACATCCTGGGCCACTCCCAGGTACCCAACCGTCTCGCCCCCCTTGCCGATAATGGCACTGAAAGATTCGTTCACAATCAGCGGGTGCTGGTCTTTGTGCACATAGGTCCACTCGGCTTGAGCAAAGTCCGCATTGCCGATGCTGCTGCGGAAAATGTCGAAGCCAGTGACAGGGCGTTGCAGTTGCCGGGTCAAGATTTGACCACGCTTCTCCATTTCCTCGGCGGCGTGGAAAAGCACCGGCGTATGTTGCCCGACTACCTCTTCCGACGTGTATCCCAACATCAGTTCAGCGCCGCGATTGAAGGTCGTAATCACTCCCTGCGAGTCGGTTGCGATGATGGATACAAAGGTGGATGCGTTGAGAATGTCATTCAAATGAAGGTTCGCATTCGCGAGTTCCGTCGCCACATGCGCGATCCATTCATTGGACTCGTGCCACTTCTGCTCCGTGGCACGCCTCTCTGTCAGATCCTGCGTCACCTTCGTAAAGCCGACCAGGCTGCCGTTCTGCCGCCGCAATGCCGTTATCACGACGTGCGCCCAGAACATCGAGCCATCCTTGCGTACACGCCAGCCCTCGCCCTCGAAGCGGCCATCGCGAGTTGCTGTCTGCAAATCCCGTTCGGGCAGACCCTGGTTCACATCCTCCTCCGGATAAAAGATGGAGAGGTGTTTTCCCGTCACTTCCTGAGCCGTAAACCCCTTGATGCGCTCCGCTCCAGCGTTCCAGGTTGAAATCAGGCCGCCAGGGTCGAGCAGGAAAATCGCATAGTCAGTCACGACCTCCACCAGCAGATCGGTCTCGCTGAAGGCGGTCAACTCGGAGTTTGTCTGCCGCTCCGTGGCATCAAGCGTCTGAAGGTACCCGCCCAGATCGGTCTTCAGGCGAGGCGTCATCTTCGCGAAATAGATCGCGGTAGGGATGGAGATGGCGGCGCAGAATACCTTGAAGGCCAACGACAACGGATACACCGGCACCCATATCCTGGTCGCATCCATTGCATGGATTGCACCGCAGGCCAGGATGAAGAGACCAAGCGACGCAAAAATCCACAGGTATCTCTTCATTCCTTCGACGCGCCTCAACCCCAGGGCTAGCCAGAACAGGCATCCAAACAGGAGACCGCAGGAAAGCGCGATGAGCACATCGGTCCAGAGGTTGGTCCACAGGAGCCACGGCTTGCTTGGGGAGGAATAAGTGTAAGGAAGGTAGACGGAAGAAAGCTGCGCTGCCAAGGCGCCGCGCTGACAGCCGAGCCAGCCAAAGACTCCGGCCGTTCCCGTTCCCAATGCCAACTTCACCCGCGACAGGCCGACCAATGCAACGCCCCCTCGCGGCCTCAGCCGACAGCGCCGGAACTCCACTGCGGAGTTCTACAAGCGCAAGTCCATTCTCGACTGTTGCTGAAGCTGCTGCCTGCAAATCCGGAGGTTTGGCCCGGCAGTTGTTCCAAAATGGGCCACAGCTGCTAGGAGGCTCTTAAGGAAAATGGAAATGAGCGGAGTTGCAATGCTACCCGGGCAAATCACTGATAGCACAAGGCCAAGAAACTTGTTCGCCGGGCAACCTGCCGACGGGGGACATCATTCGCTGAAAGCCAGTAAAAGAGGCTTTTTGGGCATCTCACTATGCAAAGGAGTTCTCACGAATACAAGAAGCACGCTCCGCAATCTGGCCCATTTTGCCTTGGCCGCTACGCTCGCTGTCTCCACTGGGATGGCCACCGCCCAGCGCGACAACAACAACCGCCACGACCATCATCAGGGCGACAATCAGGACCAGCGCAACAACCCGGACCAGCGC
>CAZZYB010000414.1:0-4176 GCA_964658125.1 uncultured Acetobacteraceae bacterium
CAAAGACAACTCGGCCAATGGACTCTTCACCGCACCCGCCACTCATGCTGCCGGCACCACGAAAAACACCGACAACGTCATGGGTATGCGCGTGCGGCTGCGCGCCAGTTTCGACATCTCCGGCTTCTCAACGACCAATCAGATCATCCTTACGGCGTTGAAGCAATATGGAATGATCCTGGCCGAGAACGGCCCAAATCTGTCGCTCGAAGGCACGCCCGACGCACGCTGGGACGATACCGATCTCGCGGCGCTCAGTAGTGTTCAGTCATCCGATCTGGAAGTCGTGAAGATGGGTCCGCAATATGATTCCACTTCCGCTCCCAAGGGGGCGGCTCCCGTCATCACCAGCTTCACCGCATCCGCGACGACGATCGCGGCGGGCGGCAGCGTCACACTGACGCCGACCGTTACCGGCGCTTCGTACAGCTATATCGATAACGCCGGTTTCGTACGCGGCCCGGTCACTGTTTCGCCGGCCGCGACTACTGCGTACACCCTTACGAGCCGGAACGAGTTCGGGAGCGCATCTGCTTCGGTGACTGTGACGGTAGGCGGAACACAGACTGTCCCCACCCTCAAGTTTGCCGCAATTCCTACGCAGACATTTGGAGCGGCGCCGTTCGGAGTCAGCGCGAGTTCGCAGTCTTCCGGGGCCATCACGTACAGCATCACCAGTGGGCCGGCGACCCTCGCAGGCAGCACTGTGACGCTGACTGGCATCGGCACGGTCGTGGTCAAGGCCGCGCAGGCTGCTGCGGGAACGTACGGCGCAGCCACGGCGACGACGAGTTTCACGGTGCTGGCTGGCAATCCAGGGCTGGCCTTGGTGCCGATTCCCGACCAGGCATACAGCACCACGCCGCTGACCGTCTCCGCGACAACGTCTTCGACGGGCAGCATTACCTACTCGGTGGTGAGCGGACCGGCGACTATTTCAGGCAACAAGCTGACGCTGACGGGTACAGGCACGGTGAAGCTGCAAGCCAACCAGGCGGCTGCGGGAAATTACCTCAGCGCGGTTGCCACGACGAGTTTCAATGTGACCGCTGGCGGCCAGACGGTGCCGACCCTGGTGTTTACAGCGATCGGCACGCAGTCGCCTGGCGCGGCTCCCTTCACCGTCCAGGCGACCTCGCAGTCTACGGGAGCGGTCACGTACGCCGTAGCGAGCGGACCGGCGACGATCGCCGGAAACACGGTCACGCTGACGGGGGCGGGAACCGTTGTGCTGCAGGCATCGCAGGCTGCAGCAGGAATTTATTCGGCAGCTACCGCGACGACGAGCTTCGCGGTGCAGGCTGGCGGTGTCGTCGGCGGCAAGGTGGCGACACCGACGACAACTTCCGCAGGGTTCTACGTACACGTCGCTCAAAACGGCAATGCGTATTTCATGAATGCCGGTGCTACAACAAACTCACAAGCGGGTATATGGTTTGCAAACGCTTCCGCGTGTGAAGCGAGTCCCAGTACCTGTAAGTGGACGCCCCTGCATAACGGCGAACCGTCGCTCAACGGGTCATATGTCAACCTGCGAGAGATGGTCGACATCGATAGCACTCACGAGATCGGCATCTTCAGTTTCAATTGGCTGTCTGGGAAATGCCCGGAATGTTCGATACAAATTCTGAATACGGCTACGGGTACCTACACGCCGATCACGCTACCGAATAAACGCGCGGGAGAATCGCCGGTGTGCATGGCGCGCGACTCGAACGGCATCTTCTACACGATGCTGAACTATCACGCCGGTATCTGGAAGAGCACCGACATTACTGCAGCGACCTGGACACAAGTCACCGCGGACTACACAACATTGCCCGGTCTGACGGGTGCCGGAGGCAACATCTATACCTGCAAGGTGCTGGGCCCGCGCATCTACTTTGGTGGTGAGGGCGGAGTGATTAGCTGCAACCTGTCGTTCTCCTCCTGCTCACAGGATTACCTGCCGTTCAGGACGGGGCAGCGCAACTTCACTGGCTTGCTGGCCGATGTGGACGAAGGCAGTCCCAACTCCCCCACCATGATGCTGGAGTGCTGCAAACAGGACCCCACCGTTCCAGGCTATGTTCCGTACTCACGATTCTCGGGTGGAAAGTGGACGCAGATGACGACCTCCTCCGGTCTCCCGCAGTACGGCCAGCAGCAGTACCTTGAGACGTTTGTGCAGGCTACAGGGACGGGCACGGCGCGGCGTTATTACGTCATGTTCGAGAATAGCAATCCACCCAATGTTGCCTATAAGAGCACCGACTCTACCGGGACAACTTTCGCACCGTTCACGCCGACGCAGTGGCCGAAAGCCTCCGCAACCTACTCGCCTTGGCAGATGAGCCTCGACCCACGGAATGGATCGATCTGGACCGTCTTCATAGGAAGCTCCGGTTCGGATCTCTACATAACGCCATAGCCACCGAGCCGTTAGGAACTCTCAGTCGCAGCTCAACTCCAGATTTTCCGGGGGATGCGAAGCTGCGAGCTTTCTCAGCTGTGACGGGCGCGCGGTGCAGATAAAGATTTTCAGCAGCCGCTTCTGGCGTTAGCATGGTTCCGAATCCGTGATTACTGTTGTGCAGCAACGTAATCAAGTTCCCGCCCTTGCAACCAGGTTGAAGTCACGATCCGGAGGATCATCCCATGGCAACGAAGACGTTGAAAAATGAGGTCGTTTTGGCTCAAATAGCCGGTCTGCGCACGGTTCTGCCGGGTAGCGAAAAGGCTCCTCTGATCCATCCGGCGGCGGAGAAGCCGGCCAAGCCGGGCGCGAGGGTTGTGGTGTCGGTGATTGTGAAGCGAAAGAATCCGCTCAAGGCTGCGCATAGCAGCGGCAAAGAGCGTTTGACCCATGCGCAATACAGGCAGTCGCACGCGGCTGATCCGGATGCGGTGAAGCTGGTGCGCGCCTTTGCGAAACAGTATGGGCTGGCGGTTGAGCCGGACACACCCGGGCCGGAGCGGCGGACGATCAAGCTGTCGGGCACGGTGGCCGACATGCAGAAGGCGTTTGGGACGACGCTGACGCAGAAGGTGATCGATGGCAAGACCTATCGCATTCGTGAGGGCAGCATTGTGCTGCCGGATGCGCTGATCGGGTCGGTGCTGGCGGTGCTGGGGCTGGATAACCGGCCACAAGCGCAGGCCCATTTTCGTGTCTTCGGCGAAGAGGGCGCTGTCTCGGCCAATGTAGCGCAAGCTGGAGGCTTTGCGCGTCCGCACGCTGGTGGTACGAACGTTTCTTACACACCGGTGCAGGTTGGACAGCTTTATGGGTTTCCGCAGGGAGTTACAGCAACTGGGCAGACGATCGGGATTATTGAGCTTGGCGGCGGGTATAAGACGGCTGATATTAAGGCGTACTTCAAAGCGCTGGGGCAGACGGTTCCGAATGTGAAGGCGGTGCTGGTGGATGGGGCGAAGAATGCTCCGACGAACGCGAATAGCGCGGACGGGGAGGTGCTGCTGGATATTGAGGTGGCGGCGGCGGTGGCTCCGGGCGCGAATATTGTGGTGTACTTCTGCCCTAATACTGATCAGGGGTTTATCGACGGGATTGCTACTGCGGTGCACGATACGGTGAACAAGCCGAGCGTGATTTCAATCAGCTGGGGAGCGCCTGAGTCGGCGTGGACGGCGCAGGCGATGACGGCACTGGATGCGGCTTGCCAGTCGGCTGCCGCGCTGGGGATTACGATTACCGTGGCGTCGGGCGATAACGGGTCGACCGATGGCGCGACGGATGGGCAGAACCATGTCGACTTTCCGGCGTCGAGCCCGCATGTGCTGGGGTGCGGCGGGACGAATCTGCAGGGGAGCGGGACGACGATTACGGCGGAGACGGTTTGGAATGCGCTGCCGAGCGGCGGGGCGACTGGCGGGGGTGTCAGTAACTTCTTTGCACTGCCGACGTGGCAGGCGGGAGCGGGTGTGCCGAAGCCTGCCGGGAAGACGGGCGGGCGCGGTGTGCCAGATGTTTCGGGTGATGCCGATCCGGCTTCGGGCTACACGGTGCGGGTGGATGGCAAGACGTTCGTGATTGGAGGGACGAGCGCTGTGGCTCCGCTGTGGGCGGGTTTGATTGCGGTGGCCAATGCGGCGAATGGGAAGTCGGCTGGGTTTATCAATCCGACGATCTATGCGGCGAAGGCCGCTGCGTCTTGCTTCAACGACATCACTTCG
>CAZZYB010000415.1:0-4171 GCA_964658125.1 uncultured Acetobacteraceae bacterium
GTGGGTGAGGCGGATGACAGCAGCCATCAGCGGGGCGAAGACGGAGTAGTGGCGGGTGGCCGTGGCGAAGGCGAGGTCGTGGGGGAAGAGTGCGGGGTTGAGGGCGGACTGGATGCCGGCGGCGTAGAGGCCACCGTCCTCGGTGAGGGGGTGGTAGCCGTTGATGAGGAGCGTGCAGAGGGTGAGGGCGAGGAGGGCGAGGTGGCGGCGGCGGGTTGCGGATGCTGGCGTCAATGGGCTGGGGATGGACTTGAGTCAGCGTAGCAGTGTTTTGGGCTGCTTGCTGTGGCGGAGCGATCCCACCCTTTCGCGAAGGGCGCGGAAGAATGGGCTACCCGACGCGAAAACGCAGAGGACGGTAGGGAGTTGTGGGGGCATAGGTTTTGGGCTTTGGGTTGCGAGTCTTGAGTTGCGAGTTGCGAGTCTCGGCAGGGGGCGCCTGTGCGGCGAACGATACAATAGAGGCTGATACCTCATGGTTAGTCTCTTTACAGTTTGTGCGGTGCGCGGTTGGGTGTTTGGGGGCCGCGCGTGACCCGGGAACGGCGTCTGAGTCTGCTGAAAATGCTGCCGGGATTGCTGATCAGCGCCTTCTTTCTTTGGTTCACTTTTGTGAAGAAGAACAAGCAGGGTCTGCGGCCCGTGAACCTGGATGATTTCCGGGCGATCCATTTTGTGTCGCCGGTGTGGATTGTGGGCGTGGTGTTTTTCTGCGCGGCTGGATATACCGTGCGGAGCTATCGATCGTGGTTCATGCTGCGGAGCGTGAAGGCGAAGTTCTACGACTGTGCGCGGGTGTTTATGACCTCGCTGGCGGCGAATAATATTCTGCCGCTGCGGATTGGCGACGTGATGCGGATCTTTACGTACTCTGCGGACTTGAACGCTACGCCCTCGATCATCATGAGCACAGTGCTGCTGGAAAAGCTGTTGGATGTGCTGACGCTGGGGCTGATGTTTGTGGTGGCGATGCAGTCGGGGTATCGCGTGGAGCCGCACCTGCGAGTAGTGGCTGAGGTTTGTGTGGGGCTTTCATTTACGGGCGTGCTGGTGCTGGTGTTTGGGGCTCGGACGCTGGAGGCGCCGATCAAGCGGCTGTTTGCGAAGACGCAGAATGCGAAGCTGGCGAAGGTGGAGCACTGGATTGTGCTGGCGCTGGATTGCATTCGGCAGATCGGTGTGGCGGGGACGCTTTGGCTGGTGGTGGTGAGCTTCTGCGCGTGGATATGCGAGGGTTTGCTGTATCTTTCCGGGACGGAGCTGCTGGGGCTGCGGACGGATTGGGCGGGGCCCTGGGCGGCGGTGGCGCAGGCTAATCTTTCGTTCCTCATTCCGAGCTCGCCGGGCGGGATTGGGCCGTTTGAGTGGGCCTGCAAAGATGCGCTGCTGAAGCACATGCCGAAGGGCGAGAATGTTGGGCTGGCGAGTATCTTCGGGCTGCTGATTCATGCGTGGTTGCTGGTTGCGATTACTGCTGTCGGGGGCGGGATGCTGCTGATGCATCGGCTGCACCAGGCGCGGAAGATGTCGCTGATGGATGAGATTGAGACTCTGCCGGTGGAACTGCCGTAGAGCAGGAAATAGGAAGTAGGAAGTAGGAACGTTTATGTACCGGATATTGCAGGCTAGGATTCAGGCGAAGATTGAGGCAGTGTTGGCAGAGAAGTACGGGACTTCGCTGCCGGGGTTGGTGGTGGAGATACCGCCGAAGATTGAGTTTGGAGAGATGGCGCTGCCGGTGGCGTTTGAACTCGCTAAGCGGTTGAAGAAGGCTCCGCGGGCGATTGCGCTGGAGCTGCAGGCGGAGCTTGCGGCTGTGGAAGGTGTGGCTTCGGTGGACGTGGCTGGGGCAGGATATTTGAATGTGAAGCTGGACCGCGCGGAGATGGTGCGGCGGATTGCGGCGGATGAACATTCGGTGGTCGGTGGGCCGGGGTTCAGGCTGGTCGAGCATACGAGTATTAATCCGAACAAGGCCGCCCATGTGGGGCATCTGCGCAATGCGATTCTGGGGGATACGTTTCAGCGGATGCTGCGGCCGGATGAGTACAAGCCGGGGTATGAGACCGGCGTGCAGAACTACATCGACAACACCGGTGTGCAGGTGGCGGATATCGTGGTCGCGATCATGCATTTGAAGAACATGGGTGTAGAAGATGTTCGCCAGTGGATGACGGAGCTGCTGGAGACGAACACTCGGCTGGATTATGTTTGCTGGGATTTGTATGCGTTCGTCTCGCAGTGGTATGAGGCTGAGCCGAGCGAGGTAGTCGCACGGAAGAAGCTGCGGATGGATACGCTCCATGCGCTTGAGGCGGGCGATAACGAGATTGCTGAGATTGCCGAGATTATTTCGACAGGCGTGCTGCGGCGGCATCTCGACACGATGGAGCGGCTGGGGATTGAGTATGACTTTCTGCCGCGGGAGAGCGAGATTCTGCATTTGAAGTTCTGGGATGCGGCACGGGAGTTGCTGATCGAGAAGGGGGCGATGTATCTCGAAACGGCGGGGAAGAATAAGGGTTGCTGGGTGATGCGGCGGGCGATTTCTTCTGTGGCGGAGCAGGCGGATGGGCCGGATGAAGACGCGAAGATTATTGTGCGGTCGAATGGGACCGTCACTTATGTCGGCAAGGATATTGCTTATCACCTTTGGAAGTTTGGGCTGCTGGGCAAGGACTTTGGGTACGACGAGTTCCACCAGTATGCGACGCATATGTGTTGGATTTCGACGATGAGTGGAGTTGAGCCGCATCCGACTTTCGGGAAAGCCGATGCGATTTATAACGTGATCGATTCTCGGCAGGATGATCCGCAGACGCAGGTGAAAGAGGCGTTGCGGGTGATGGGGTATGCGGCAGCCGCGGATCGGTATACGCATTTGAACTATGCGTTTGTGGGGCTGACTGCGCGGACTGCACAGGAGCTTGGGTATGTGCTGAGCGAGGAAGATCAGGGTCGCGCTTATATCGAAGTCAGTGGGCGCAAGGGGTTTGGCGTGAAGGCTGATGACCTGATCGACCGCATGATTGCCGCGGCGCGGGCCGAGGTGGATACACGGCATCCGGAGCTCGATGAGCACGAGCGGGCGGCGATTGCGGATGCGATTGGCGTGGGGGCTCTGCGGTTTTTTATGCTGCGGTTTACGCGGAATACGATTATTGCTTTCGATTTTCAGGATGCGCTTTCGTTCGATGGCGAGACCGGGCCTTATGCGCAGTATGCGGCGGTCCGTGCGGCTACGATTTTTAGGAAGGCGGGGGCGGATGAAGCGGCTTCGCTGGCTGCTGTAGCTTCGCTCGATTTAGGCGCGATGCTCGAGGGTGAAGAGGGGACCAGTGTGTGGGAGGTTTGGCGGACGGCTTCGCGGTTGTCGCTGGTGCTGGAGCAGGGGATCGCTGTGGCGGAGCCGGCGGTGATGGCGAAGTATGCGTTTCAGCTGGCGCAGCAGTTTAATAATTTTTATCATCGGCACCATATTTTGACGGAAACGGATGTTGCGCGGAAGGCTTTGCTGCTGGCTACGGCGGCGGTGGCTCGACGGGAGCTGGTGAGGGTGTTGGGGTGGTTGGGGATTGTGGTGCCGGTGGCTATGTAGGTGTTCGTTGTCGGTACGCTTGGGGAGTTGTGGTTGAACGGTTCGAGCTGTGTGGGGCTGGCTGGAGGGATGGCGGGTCCTTCGGCTTCGCTCAGGATGACAGATTTGTGGTGGGGTGGAGGAGAGCGGTCGCGCCTTGCGCGATACCCCACCCTCCGCAAAGTGCGCGAAGGATGGGCCACCCGGATTTGTGGCGTTTGGTCAGGGCATGAGGAGTCGGAGTGCTTTGGGAACCAGCGTGGCGGTCATGGGGGTTTGGCCTAGCCATTCGCCGTCGATCTGGACGTGGGTGCGGTGGGCTTGGTTGGCGTGGCAGTGGAGTTCGGTGGCTTCGCAGGTTTCTACGAAGTAGCGGAGGCCGGGGAGGCGGGTCCAGCTTAGGGCGAACCAGGCGGGGAGGGAGATCTGGCCGGGCGGCTTGATGAGCATGACGTGGAGGTGCGGGTGGTGGATGGCGGCGCCGCGGACGAGAGGGCTGAAGATGCCGCCGAGGTCGCTGACGCGGACGCACATGACGCCGGTGACGGGGCGGGAGATGCGCTCGCCGGTGGTGAGGGTGCAGTCGGCGACGTA